>JAHDXX010000011.1 GCA_023384025.1 Sphingomonadaceae bacterium | reverse complement strand
CAAGACGCTCAAGGCGGTCAATTCGATGAGCACTAAGATGTTGAACGAGTTGAATGAACTGAGGAGACTATCAATGGAGATCCACAGAAACGCGCAATGGGTCGTCACGCCAGAAGGCGTCAAAGCACCGACCGAGGGCGGCTATTGGATCGACATGGGGCGCATAGGCCGGACAACCGAGCGTCGGGGAATCAGTTATTACGATTGCCCAATCTGTTTGGCAGAGAAGGAATGGGTAGACCGACCGTTGTTTTTCGAAGCGTTCGTTTTTGCGCTTCGTTTCCATTCGCGCCAGACTGGTGAAGCAATCGACGAGGCAATGCTAGGCCGATCCTACATTAGGGCGATGGACGAAATTTGTTAATCACCGATTGGATTGCGCCGCCTCATAAAGGGAAGCATTGATGAGCGAATCCGCAATTGTGTCAATAAAAAGAAAGGAAAACCTATCTGCATTTACGCCATTACTTGTGGCGTAATATTCAGTGTCGGTATCAAAATCAGCGAATGCTTTGGCGAGGGCGATAATGGCTATTGTCCTGTGTTCATGTCCATCGTTGAGATAGCCTATCGCACTGGATTTGCAGTCCCTAACAAATGCCTGCGCTTTTCGGCGGCCAAACTCTGCCGACATCAATGTGCGTCCTGCACGCTCGCCCCCGGCCGCGATTTCTCCATCGAGCCAGCGGTCGTCCGCCGGAGAATTGCGTGGAAATGCTATTTCGACTTCGTCGCAATAGGTCAGTGCGGCCTGAACAAGATTTCGTCGATCAGCAGGCTCACGCATGTTTCCTGAAATCGCAGCGCTAACTAGCTGATCTGCCGCATTCGACCATTCAGCCGCAACTGCCTGTCGGGGCGCAGCTAGGCAGAGCATTGCCAGCGACATTGCGGTTAGAAGCAAACGTTGCATATCTTTTGCCTCATCCCCCTTTCAACTCTGGCAGGTAGTCGCAAGAACACTACGTTACTGCCGAACCTAGAGATTTCATTCAGCCTCGATCAGGCTTTGTGTGATTACCAACCATATACTGAAAAATGGTATCTATCCCGCGAGCCCACCCCGGCCCGGTATGCAATTCGCTCTCGAAGGTATCCCCCCGCAGGGCAGGGGCGATCTTTAAAGGGGGGCCCCATCAGGCTCTTTTGACAAGGGTGGCAATCTGCTCGACGCAGGCAAGATCGCGTTGCTCAAGGGCAGCGACATGCCGCGCGAAGGTCCGCTGCCACATGCCCTTGGGCCGTTGCACCGCCATCCCCAATGCCTGCGCGCCACCAAGCCTCCGCTGTGCGCGAAACAGCTTTTCAAATGGCCGGTCGAAGCGGCCCAGTCGCTCGACGCGGTAGGCCAGTCCCCAAGCCTTCCGGCTGGCGAAGCTCTCGCCACTCAACGGCAAATGCAGCGTTCTCACCCGCTCGCCTGTCACCGGGCAGATCATCCACCATCGCCGCCCGCCGAAATGTTGTGGTAGGGCCGTGAGGGTAATCGCCTGCTCAACCAGCCGAACGGCATGGAATTTGAGCATGAGCCGCGCAGTTTCCGTGCTTCGCAAATCCAGCCGGAAATGAGCGGCGGCAACATGATCGCCATCGCGCGACCAGTTGATCTCTCCGCTGCCCGCCTGCCCGTCGCGTATAGGCCCCAGCCGCATGAGCCAAGCAAGGTCGAGCGAAAGGCAATCTTCCACCAGTGGCTTGCCATCTTGCCGGCCAGAATGAATGCTGCCCATAGGGAATATCTCGCGTGTGATTCGCCCAAATCATCTGGAAAATTCTGTCCAGCCGAAATCAGGCGGGGGCCTTATCGGGGGCCATTCCAGTCGATTTTATCAGAATAGTGCTTGTAATCAAGTTATTAGATCGACCATGTGAGTCCCGTAAGCGCACCATACCCGGTTTCCATTGCAACCAATCCCGATTATGGCCGCGCGCCATGGATCGTAGCGTCATCGTACATGAGAACTTCCTGCGCCGGGTCGCCGCGGGAGACCTGCCTGCCGGGGCGTCGCCTGCCGGGCCGCTTGCGCCAGATCAGGCAGTGCAGCTCTACCGCAGCGGGTGCCTCACCCGCGCGCTCGATATCACCAGCCGCAAGATGCAGGCAGCGGGCGAGGGGTTCTACACAATCGGCTCCTCCGGGCACGAGGGGATGGCGGCGGTCGCCGCCGCCCTGCGCCCGACCGACATGGCGTTCCTGCATTACCGCGACGCAGCATTCCAGATCGAGCGCGCCAACCAGGTTCCCGGCCAGTCGATCACCCGGGACATGTTGCTGAGCTTCGCCTGCTCGGCAGACGATCCGATCAGCGGCGGGCGGCACAAGGTGCTGGGAAGCAAGGCGCTGACCATCCCGCCGCAGACCTCGACCATTGCCAGCCACCTGCCCAAGGCGGTTGGCGCGGCCTATTCGATCGGGCTCGCCAAGCGGGTCCGGCCCGAGCACGCGGTGCTGCCCGACGATGCCATCGTCATGTGCAGCTTCGGCGATGCCAGCGCCAACCATTCAACTGCGCAGGGGGCGATCAACACCAGCTGCTGGACCGCATTCCAGAAAGTGCCGATGCCGGTGCTGTGGGTGTGCGAGGACAACGGGATCGGCATCTCCACCCGGACCCCGTCTGGCTGGATCGCGGCCAATTTCTCCCGCCGCCCGGACCTCGGCTATTTCGCTTGCGACGGGCTCGACATCTACGAAACCTACCGGGTCGCGTGCGACGCAGCGGAGTATGTCCGCAAACGGCGCAAGCCTGCGTTCCTGCACATCCGCACCGTGCGGCTATACGGCCATGCCGGGGCCGACGTGCAGACCGCCTACATGACCAAGGCCGAGGTCGAGGCGGACGAGGCCAACGATCCGCTGCTGCACAGCGTCCGCCTGCTGGGTGAAGCCGGGGCGCTTTCGACCGGTGAAGCGCTGGCGATCTACGAAGAGACGCTCGCCCGGGTCGAGCGGGTCCGGGGCGAAGCGGTCACCCGCCCGCGCCTCAGGACCGCGAGCGAGGTCATGGCCAGCCTGATCCCGCCGCGCCGCGCCAATGCCCCGAGCAACGGCCCTTCCGCCGAAGCGCGCGCCGAGGCGTTCGGGCCTGATCTCAAGGCGATGGAATCCCCCCAGATCATGAGTCGCTGCATCAACTGGGCGCTGACCGACCTGATGCTCGAACACCGCGAGATCGCGCTGATGGGCGAGGATGTCGGGGCCAAGGGCGGGGTCTATGGCGTCACCCAGAAGCTGGTAACGCGGTTCGGCAAGGCCCGGGTGATCGACACCCTGCTGGATGAACAGTCAATCCTCGGCCTCGCATTGGGGATGGCGCACAACGGCCTGATCCCGGTGCCGGAAATCCAGTTCCTCGCCTATTACCACAACGCCGAGGACCAGATCCGCGGCGAGGGCGCGACGCTGCCGTTCTTCTCCAATGGCCAGTTCACCAACCCGATGGTGCTGCGAATTGCCGGGCTCGGATACCAAAAGGGCTTCGGCGGGCACTTCCACAACGACAACAGCTTCGCCGCGCTGCGCGATGTGCCGGGGGTGATCCTGTGCTGCCCTTCCAACGGCGCCGACGCGGCGCGGCTCCTGCGCGAATGCGTGCGGCTGGCGCGCGAGGAGCAGCGGCTGGTCGTATTCCTCGAGCCAATCGCGCTCTATCCCATGCGTGACCTTCACGAGCCGGGTGACGGGCTGTGGCTGCGGCCTTATCCCGACCCGTCCGAACGGATCGCACTTGGCGAGGTGACAACGCATGGCGCGGGCAACGATCTCGCCATCGTCAGCTACGCGAACGGACTGCACCTGTCGCTTCAGGCGCAGCGGCGTCTGGAGGCGCAAGGGATCAAGGCGCGGGTGATCGACCTGCACTGGCTCAATCCCCTGCCGGAAGACGCCCTGCTGGCGGCGCTGGGCGATGCGGCCCGGGTGCTGGTGGTCGACGAGACCCGCCGGACCGGAGGTCTCGCCGAAGCGCTGGTTACGCTGCTCACCGAGCGGACAGACAAGCCGGTCGCCCGCCACGTGGCCGAGGACAGCTTCATCCCGACCGGCCCGGCCTATGCCGCGACCATGCCATCGGTTGACAGCATCATGGCTGCCGCCACCGCGATGGTGGGAGAACAGGCATGAGCGCGAAGCTGACAGCGGTGCTGGTGTGCCCCGGGCGCGGCACCTACAACAAGGACGAGTTGGGCTATCTCGGCCGGCATTTCCCCGATCCCGCGCTGCTGGCGGCATTCGATGCCCAGCGGCTTGAGCGTGGGCAAGACACGCTCAGCGACCTCGACGGGGCGGAGCGATTCAGCATGGCCCGCCACACCCGCGGCGACAATGCGTCGGGCCTGATCTACGCCGCGACGTTGGGCGATGCCCTGTCGATCGACCGCGACCAGATCGAAGTGGTTGCAGTGACCGGCAATTCGATGGGCTGGTATTCCGCGCTCGCCTGCGCCGGGGCAGTCTCGCCGGAGAACGGCTTTACCGTGGCCAACACCATGGGCACGCTGATGCAGCAGGCGCTGATCGGCGGGCAGCTGGTCTACCCGTTCCTCGGGCAGGACTGGCGCCCCGATCCGGCACGCAAGGCGGCGCTGCTCGAGCACGTCGCGCGGATCGACGCGCGCGATGACCATGTGCTGGCGCTATCAATCGATCTCGGTGGTATGCTGGTGCTGGCGGGCAACGAGGCAGGCCTCAAGGCGTTCGAAGCCGAGGCAGAGCCGGTCGAGGGGCGGTTCCCGCTGCGGCTCGGCAATCACGCGGCGTTTCATACGCACTTGCAGGAACCGGTTGCTGCACAGGGTCGCGCCGCGTTGCCGGTCGACCTGTTCGGCCAGCCGAAGGTGCCGCTGGTCGACGGGCGCGGCGCGGTGTGGTGGCCGCATGCGAGCGATCCGGCGGCGCTGCGCCACTACACGCTCGGCCATCAGGTGACCGAGAGCTACGACTTTACCCGCGCCATCACTGTCGCCGCGCGCGAGTTTTCGCCGGACCTGTTCATCGTGACTGGCCCCGGCACCACGCTGGGCGGAGCGGTGGCGCAATCGCTGATCCTCGCCGGTTGGCGCGGGATGAGTAGCAAGGCAGACTTCAAGGCGCGGCAGGATGCGGAACCTTTGCTCGTTTCGATGGGCATGGCCGGGCAGCGGGCAGGGGTTACAGTATAAGCGCCGTTCGTCCTGAGCTTGTCGAAGGACTGCACTTTCTTGGTCTGGCAGCGCCCAACAATCCAGCAGAAGTACGGTGCTTCGACAAGCTCAGCACGAACGGATATTAATACCCGAGCCTTAGACCCGCCCACAGCGTGCGCGGGGCGCCGAGATCGATGCTGCCGCCAGAATTGCGCGTCAGGACCGTCTCCCCGGTCAGGTTCTCACCCCGCAGCACCAGCGCCAGCTGGCCGGTCAGCGGCACCTGCGCATAGGCACCGAGCGTAGTGGCGGCAGGCAGCACGTCGCTCTCCAGATCGTCCTCGAACTGCGCGCCGAGATGGCGCAGCGTAGCCGAGAGCAACCAGCCCTCGGCAGGTTTCCACGTCAGGGCAGCCGATGCAGCCAGGCGCGGTGTCTGGGCCGGGCGCAAGCCGTCCTGTGGAAGCGAAGGGCCAGCGCCCTGTACTTCAGCATCGGTCCACGCGAGCGAACCCTCGAACCCGAGCTGACCCTGTGTGGCCGACAGCGTCGCCTCCACCCCGCGCGCGCGGATCGCGGGCAGGTTCTGCCGCTGGCGCAGGTTGGTGCCGATGGTGACGTTGGCGATCGCGTCCTCGACCTCGTTGTCGAACGCGGTCAGGCCAAGCCTGACGCCCTCGGCGGGCTGCCAGTCGAGCCCCGCTTCAAACCCTAGCAGCCGCTCGTTGCGCAGCGCGGCATTGGCCCGTGTTACCACCGGAAAGACCACGAACGGACGGTACAATTCATTCAACGTCGGCAAGCGCAACCCGCGATAGGCCACCGCGCGCAGCCGCAGCGTGTCGCTCGCCTGCCACGCTGCCCCGCCGCGCCAGGTCACGGTCCAGTCGGAGCGGTCGGGCGCCACCGTTTCCGAGACGACTGCCCCTGCCGGATTGACCGCGCGGTAGAAGCCATCGCTGATCACGCTCCGGTCGGCCCGGACGCCGCCGGTAAGCACCACTGTGCCCAGTTGCCAGTCATGCTCGGCGAACAGGCCGAGGTCGCTGGTCACGCCCCCGGCGCGGCGACGCTCGGTCACAGCCCCGGTGACCGCGTTGTAGGCTTCCTCCTGCAGTTCGCCGTCCGCGCGACGATAGTCGAGCCCTAGCCGCAGGACATGGTCGCGCCCCACCGGCGGGCGCAGCTCGAGCTTGCCGCCGAGCCCGGTCGACGGCGTGTTGCGCTGGTCGAGCGTGCGGGTGAAGCGGGTCGAGCTGATCACCACGTTGGAAAAATTGCGCGCCTGGACGTAGGCGAGCGCATCGAACTGCCAGCTCCCGCGCCCGACCAGCCGCACGCTCGCGTCCTGCCCTTCGCTGGCGGTGTCGGCACCGGCAAAGCGCAAGGTGCGGTCGTCGCGGAACACCAGCCCGCTCGCCTGCAATTCGACATCGTTCGTCAGCGGCGCAACCGCGCGCAGCCGGGTCGACCATCCGTCGAACGCCGCAGGCACCGTTGCCGCAACCCGCTGGCTTGCGGGCGTGGTGAGGAAGCCTTCGCCCCGGTCCCAACGCCCGCCAAGGGTGATGAAGCCCGCACCCAGCGGCACGGCGATACCGCCGCTCGCTTCGGTTTCTCCGCGATCATTGGCGAGCAGGCTGGCGGACACCGGGCCAAGCACCGCGGCATCGGCGCTGGTCAGCTCAATCGTCCCCGCCAGCGCACCTGCCCCGAACGGGCCCGAACCGCCGCCGCGGGTCACCCGGACGCTGCCGAGCCTTTCCGGCGCCAGGGCGGACAGGGGAACGTAGCCGAAGAACGGATCGGTCATCGGCACCCCGTCGAGCAGCACCAGCGCCCGGCTCGAGGCATTGCCGCCGAGCGCGCGCAGGGTCACCCCTTGTGCGCTAGGGTTTGCTGACCGGCTGTCGGACCTGCGGAACTGCTGGAAGCCCGCCACGCCGCCCAGCACGTCCTCGATCCGCCCGGAAGGCGCGGTGACCAGCGCCTCGCGCGCAATTTCGACCGCGCCATAGGCCGGGTCGGCCGGTGGCGGCGGTAGCCCCTGCCCGGTGACGACGATCTCGGGCTCGTCCTCCGCCGCCAGCGGAGCGGAGAGGGCCAACAAGGGCAAGGCGATCATGCGGGCAGTTCGGCTCATGCCCGCGCCATAGCCGCGCTTGTCCTGTCAGTCAGTTGCAATTTGCTATCGGGACTCGCCAAGCCGCGCGGGATGGTTTACCTTCGCGTCAAGAGGAGAGGGCATATGCTGGCAGTACCTGCGGATTTCGACGTCCTGATTGTCGGGGCCGGGATTTCGGGCATCGGGATGGCGGCACACATGGAAATGCTGTCGCCGGGCCGCAGCTATGCCATTGTCGAGCGGCGCGAGAATCTTGGCGGCACCTGGGACCTGTTCCGCTATCCCGGCATCCGATCCGACAGCGACATGCACACGCTGGGTTTCGTGTTTGAACCGTGGAAGCACGAAAAGTCGATCGCCGATGCCCCTGCCATCCTCGACTACCTCAACCGCATTGTCGACGAACGCGATATCCGCCGCCACATCCGCTTCGGGCACAAGGTCGTCAGCGCCAACTGGCGCAGCGACGAAGCGCGCTGGCACGTGACGATGCAGCTGGAAGACGGTTCGCAGAAGCTGATGACCGCGAACTTCCTTTATCTTGGTTCCGGATACTACGACTACGACCAGCCTTATGATCCTGGCTTCGATTTCGGCGATTTTTCCGGGCAAGTGGTCCACCCGCAGTTCTGGCCGGAAGACCTCGATTACGCGGGAAAGAAGGTCGTGGTTATCGGATCGGGCGCTACGGCCGTTACCATCGTCCCGTCGATGGCCGACAAGGCCGCGCATGTCACCATGCTGCAGCGCACCCCCACCTGGATGTTCTCGCGCCCGGCCAAGGACGGGTTCGCCAATTTCTTGCGTTCGATCCTGCCGGAAAAGCTCGCTTACCGGATCACCCGGTTCAAGAACATCAAGATGCAGGATTTCAGCTTCAAGCTGGCCCGCAACAAGCCGCAACGGGTCAAGGACGGGCTGCACAAGCGCATCCGCAAGATCATGGGCCAGGATTTCGACCTGACCCCGTTCACCCCGCCCTACAACCCGTGGGACCAGCGCCTGTGCCTGGTGCCTGACGATGACCTGTTCAACGCTATCAAGCAGGGCAAGGCGAGCGTCGTGACCGGGCGGATCAACCGGTTCCTGAAGACCGGGGTCGAGCTGGAAACCGGCGAGATCCTTGATGCCGACATCGTGGTCACCGCGACCGGTCTCAACCTGGCACTGGCGGGCAAGATCGCGATCAGCCAGGATGGCGCGCCGGTGCAGTTCGACCAGCGGTTCTACTACAAGGGCTGCATGTTCTCGAACCTGCCCAACCTCGCGGTCGTGTTCGGCTACCTCAATGCCAGCTGGACGCTGCGGGCGGACATCAACTCCGAATTCGTCTGCCGCGTGCTCAACGAAATGGAAAAGCGCGGGGTCGATACCGCGGTGCCGGTGCTGACAGAGAACCACGGACTCGAAGAGGACGACCTGTTCGATTTCTCCAGCGGCTATATCCAGCGCGGCAAGCACATCATGCCCAAGAGCGCGACGACCTATCCCTGGCGGCTCAACCAGGAGTATGTCTACGACCGCAAGGTGCTGCGCGAAGCGGCGGTCGATGACGGGATCCTCGCGTTCCGCAACGCCGGAGCCAATGCGGTCATGCCCGAAGAACAGCTGGAAGCCGCCGAGTAGGCCAATCGGCCCTTTCCTACACCGATTTGCTGACCTAACAGCATGGCCATGAGCCAGCGCATCTTCACCGCCGCGCTCGTCGTGATTGGCGACGAGATCCTGTCCGGCCGGACGCACGACAAGAACATCGCCCAGGTGGCGAGCTGGCTGCAGGTGCAGGGCATCCGCCTCGCTGAAGTGCGGGTCGTGCCCGATGTCGAGGAGCGGATCGTCGAGGCGGTAAATGCCTTGCGTGCGCGCAACGATTACCTCTTCACCACCGGCGGGATCGGCCCGACCCATGACGATATCACCGTCGACGCGGTTGCCGCTGCATTAGGCGTGGCGGTGGTCATCCACCCCGAGGCGCGGGCGATCCTCGAACGCTACTACGTCGACAAGGGCGGCCTCAACGAAGGCCGCCTGCGCATGGCGCGGGTGCCGGAAGGCGCGGAGCTGATCCCCAACCGGATGTCTGGCGCGCCGGGTATCCGCCTTGGCAACCTGTTCCTGATGGCCGGGGTGCCGCACATAACCGCCGGGATGCTCGATGCGCTGACCGGCCAGCTCGAAGGCGGCGCGCCGCTGCTCAGCGAGACGGTCGGCGGGTTCATCCCCGAGAGCGAAATTGCCACGCTGCTGCGGGATACGGAAAAGGCGCACGAAGGATGCCAGATCGGCAGTTACCCGTTCTTCCGCGAAGGCCGGGTCGGATCGAACTTCGTGATCCGCTCGACCGAACGCACAGCGCTCGATGCGTGCATGGCTGACCTGTGCGCCGGGCTGGACCGGCTCGGCTTCGCCTGGACCGCCGGCGGGATCTGACCACAACGAACCCTTAACGCCAGCTGCGCTAGGCTGCCGTCCATGACGGCGGTCTACATCACCATCGATACCGAATACGCGGCCAGGCTGCCCGGAGAGGGCGGCCCGGCAACGCGGGCGGAGAACTTCGCCCGGTCGATCCGGTGCGACACAACCAGCGGCCCGGTCGGCACCGAGTACCAGATGGACGTGATGGACGAGCACGGCGTGAAAGGCGTGTTCTTTGTCGATCCCATGCCCGCCCTGCTCTGGGGTGTGGCAGCCATCGAGGACGTGGTCGGGCCGATCGTGGCGCGGGGGCACGACGTCCAGCTCCATTGCCATACCGAATGGCTGGCGCTGGCCGGGGACGATCAGGTGCGTCGCCGCCTGGCAGGCGACCTGTGCGGCCAGCACATCAAGAATTTCCCGTTCGAGGAACAATGCCGCATCCTCGACTGGGCGCGCGACACCCTCGTCGCCGCCGGAGCGCCACGACCGGTCGTGTTCCGGGCGGGAAATTACGGCGCCAACGACGATACCCTGCGCGCGCTGGCGGAAATAGGCGTGCCTTACGACACCAGCCATGCTCCGGCGCTGGCAGGCATGGGTGATTGCGCGATCACGCTAGGGCCGGAAGTGCGCCGCCCGATCCTGCATCATGGCGTGATCGAACTGCCCATTTCCTGCATCGAAGATTTCGGAGGACGACTGCGCCACGGCCAGATCACCGCGCTGACGCTGGCGGAAATGGTCGGGATGGTAGAACATGCGCAGGCGAACGGGATCGGTTCTGTCACGCTGGTTTCGCACAGTTTCGAGCTGATGAGCCGAGACCGGGTGCACCGCAACCGGGTGGTGGCCCGCCGGTTTGAGCGACTGTGCCGTGCTCTGGGCGCAATGCCCGACAGTCGCAGCGCGACCTATGCCGTGGCAACACCGCCACCGGAACAGTCGAGCGAGGCCCCGGTAATGGCGTTCAATCCCCTGGTCGGCAGCGTCCGGCTGGCGGAACAGGCTGTCTCAAACGTGCTCTACGCATCGTCTGCGCGATTGCGGGCGAAGCAGAGCGCGCTGATCGGGCTGGCCATGCTTGGCGGCTCCACCATGGCAGGCTGACGGCGCGAGAATGAAAAGGGCCGGCGGATCACTCCCCCGGCCCTCAATCATGCAATGCCGGCTATCCGGACCGTGAGGTTCGCAAGGCCAGCTGGCCGTCAACAGCGAGGCTGCGGACGCAGCCCCGCCCGGCACATCACGCGCCTTCGACTTCGCTCAGGTCAACCTTCAGGCCGGGGCCCATGGTGCTGGTCAGCGAGACCTTGCGCACATACTTGCCCTTGGCGCCCGAAGGCTTGGCCTTGACCACCGCTTCGGTCAGCGCCTTGAAGTTGGCCTTCAGCGCTTCGTCCGAGAACGACAGCTTGCCGAGGCCGGAGTGGATGATGCCCTGCTTTTCGACGCGGAACTCGACCTGGCCGGCCTTGGCGTCCTTGACCGCCTGTTCGACGTTCGGGGTTACCGTGCCGAGCTTCGGGTTCGGCATCAGGCCCTTGGGGCCGAGCACCTTGCCGAGGCGGCCGACCACGCCCATCATGTCCGGCGTGGCGATCACGCGGTCATAGTCGAGGTTGCCGTTCTGCATGTCTTCCATCAGGTCTTCGGCACCGACCTTGTCAGCCCCGGCGGCAAGCGCCTTGTCGGCATTGTCGCCACGGGCGAACACGGCGACGCGCACGTCCTTGCCGGTGCCCGAGGGCAGCGACACCATGCCGCGAACCATCTGGTCGGCGTGACGCGGGTCAACGCCGAGGTTCATCGCAACTTCGAGCGTCTCGTCGAACTTCTTGCTGGCGAGTTCGCGCAGCTTGGCGACGGCTTCGTCGAACCCGTAGAGCTTCTCGCTGTCGAGCGCGGCGAGGACCTTCTGCTTCTTGGTCTGCTTTGCCATGTTCTTAGCCCTCCACCACTTCGAGGCCCATCGAGCGGGCGGAGCCTTCGATGATCTTCATTGCCTGGTCGATGTCGTTGGCGTTGAGATCGGCCATCTTGGCTTCGGCGATCTCGCGCACCTGCGACTGCGTCACCTTGCCGGCGACGACCTTGCCCGGTTCCTTCGAGCCCGACTGCAGCTTGGCGGCCTTCTTGAGGAAGTACGAAGCGGGCGGGGTCTTGGTGACGAAGGTGAACGAACGGTCGGCATAGACGGTGATCACGGTCGGGATCGGCATGCCCTTTTCAAGGCTGTCGGTCGCGGCGTTGAACGCCTTGCAGAATTCCATGATGTTCACGCCGCGCTGACCCAGCGCAGGGCCGATCGGCGGGGAGGGGTTGGCAGTGCCCGCGGGCACCTGCAGCTTGATATAGCCTTCAATCTTCTTGGCCATGGGGCCATGTCCTTTCGCACTGTTCCCCGGCCCGCATGGCAGGCACGCATTCCGGGGTCATGTTAAGCGGTCAAGCAACGGCAAAGCCGCCTCCCGCATGGGCTTCCCTTTCAGGAAGGCGCGCGCATAGGCGCGAGGCCTGGAAAAAGCAAGCGGCGTGTCGCGCCTTCAGGGCCGTCCCAATGTGGCCTGTTCGACGGAACAGGCTGCGTTATCGACCGGTACTGGCTGGGTATTGGCCAGTTCGGCCTGCGCGGCAGCCCAGTCGGCACGGAAAGCAGCGTTCGATTGCAGCCGGGCAAAGGTCGCGGCGGCGATCGCTTCGCCTGCCTCGACGTCGCTCAGCCAGTGGACGTTGCACACCGCGCGGCTCTTCGCATAGGCGCTGCCCCGCCCTGCCAAGGCGGAGGCACGGTCAGGCAGGAGGCTCGCAAGCAGCAGGCCGGTGCCATAGCCGAGCGCCGAGTGGCCCGACGGATAAGAGCCGTTGGCGCGCAGGGCGGCTTCGTCATGCGGGGTACACGTCGGCGCATCGTTCTCCATGAACGGGCGCGCACGCATGTAGAGCTCCTTGACCTTGCTGGTCGACATGGCGAAATCGGCACCCGCGCGGCGCAGCAGGTTCGCAACGGCCGGAGTAGCGCGATCGTCGATCACCCGGCCCGCGGCGCAGGAAAAGGCGCGACTGAACCAACCCGGCCCGAGATCGGCATCGCTGGCCGCCAGGGCCCAGCGGGGCCCTGTTCCCCGGGCGAGCAGGTCCTTGCTGGTCGCGCGGTCACGCTCAAGCGCCATCGAACCATCGGCCGGGGGCGGCGCAACCAGCGTCTCGCCTTCCGGCAGGCCGCCGCCGATATAGGGCTGGCCGAGATCGAACCGGATTGTCGGAGGGGTCTGCGCCTCCTTCGCCAATGCGATGGTGCCGGTCACGGCCGCCAGTGGCAGCAATACTGCAACCAGAGAAATCCTCGTCCTCATGCCTGTCCCCTTCCCCGTTCCTGTACCGCAAGCCGGCGCGCTTCGACTTGTTCCGGCTGCACCGCCGAGTTGGCTTCCCGGCTGAGCCGCGCTTCCAGCGCCATGCCTTCGGCGAAACTCGCGGCATAGCCTTCATCGATCATCGCCTTGTAGCGGGCGAGAAACGCCGGATCGATCTGTGCCATATCACCCGCCAGGCGCTGCGCCAGCGGCAGGAGTTCGTCCGGAGCGACCACATGATTGACCAGCCCCCATGCCAGCGCTGTCTCCGCACTGAGGAAATTGCCGGTGAACGACAGTTCCTTGGCGCGCGAAATGCCGATCATCCGCGACAGCTTCTGCGACAGGCCCCAGCCCGGCATGATCCCGACCCGGGCATGGGTATCGGCGAAGCGGGCGTTGGTGCTGGCAACCAGCACGTCGCAAGCCAGCGCCAATTCGAACCCGCCGGTGATCGCAACCCCGTTGATCGCGCCGATCACCGGCTTGCGGCATTGCTCGATTGCCTTGACCGGGTTGTCGACCGGGCTTTCCGCATTGGCGGCACCCAATGCCGAAGCGTCCGAGCCCAGTTCCTTCAGATCGAGCCCGGCAGTGAAGGCGCGCGTCCCTGCGCCGGTCAGCACCACCGCGCGTACGGCATCATCGGCATCGACCGTGCGCATGGTGTCGTGGAGCGCCTGCCGTGTAGCCTTGCTGAGTGCGTTCATTGCCTGCGGGCGGTTGAGCGTGACCGTGGCCACCCCGTCGGCCACCGCCAGCAGCACAGGGGCTTCATCGCTCATTTATCGTGCCCTTCCTGCTTGAGCGGGCGCAGGCGCGGCGAGGTGTTGCCGAAACGCTCGACCGCAGTGACCGCACCACTCCCGTCGCGCACGAAGGTAATCACGTCGCGCTCTTCCCCCTTGCCGGTCATGACGCGGAAGCGGTCGCCGCCGAGCGGCTTGAGCCGGGTCAGGTCGCCCATCGGGTCGCCGGTAGCAAGCTCGGCCCAGGCAAGCCCTCCCGCCCAGGGCAGGATCACACTGTCAGGGCCCCACGGCTGCCCACCATAAATGCCGGAGTAGCTGGCAAGGTCGAGCGGAGCCCCCTCCGGCGCGGGGTAGGCGGTGGCGGTGAGCCGGTTGGCCAGCAATGCGCCGAGACCGCGGGCATAGACCCCCGGGTCGTCCATCGCGTTCATCGCCACGGCGATCGCGGTTTCCGAGGCCGGATCAATCATCAGCGTGCTGCGATAGCCGGGGCAGCTGCCGCCATGACCAACCATATTGCGCCCGTCCATCTGGTAGGCGGCAAAACCGAGACCCCAGCTCGTCTCGCGGTCAGGGGTGATGTAGTGGACGCGGTGCATCTCCCGCAAGGTGGACGCGCGCAGGACCTCGGCCTCGCCGCTGCGCAGCAGGCGGAATTGCCAGGACGCGAACTTAGCCAGATCGTTGACGCTCGAGGTAAACCCTGCCGCCGGGGTAATCCCGCGCGGGTCGAACAGTTTGACCTCCGGGCGCTCGCCATCGGACGTCAGCGCGCCCCAGCCAACCGCCATGTCCTTTCCGTACCGATCTGCAGGGACCGACGGGCGGGTGTGGTCAAGCCCGAGCGGAGTCAGGATATTGGCGGTGACGTAATCGCCATAAGCGGTGCCAGTAACGGCCTCGACGGTGTCTCCGGCCAGCGTAATCCCGAGGTTGGAATACTGGAACGTGGTCGATGCCGGATAAAGCGGCGCCTGACCTGATATCCCGGCGCGGATTTCCTCGGTTGTCGGGAACGGGAAATCCGGTCCGGTCCAGTAAGGATGGGCCGATTCGCGTGGCAGGCCGGCCGAATGGGTCAGCAGGCCGCGCAGGGTCACCGGCACGCTTTCGCGGTCGTCGGGTGCCAGCCTGGCCCAGGGGAGGTAGGTGGTGACCGGCTCGTCCAGCCGCAGGCGACCCTGCTCCCACTGCTGCATCACCGCGATCGAAGTGAAGAGCTTTGAAATCGAGCAGATCGAATAGATCGTGTCGCCGGTGGCGGGCACCCTGCCCTTGCGGTCGATCGTGCCGAACCCGCGCGACCACACCGTCTGGTCGCCCCGCGCCACCGCGACCGAGATTGCCGGAATCCGGGCATAGCGGCGCTGGGTCTCGAGCCACAGCGCGCCGAGTGAAACCGCTTCGGACAGCGCGACCTTCTGGCGCGCGGCCTCCTCGGCATCGGCTGCGGTCGTGTTTGCTGCCGTCGCATGGTTGTCGGCATGGGCAGGCAAGGCCACCATGCCCAAAGCCAGGGCCGTACCGGCAAGACGCCATCCGTATCGCATCAGTGTCTCTCCCTGTCTGCGCAGACTGTGCCAGCGCCGGGGCCATGCGCCAAGCCCTGTGCGCCTGTCACAACCGCCAGTCGATTGCACCCCGCCCGCGTTGCTCCAGAAAGGCATTGGTCCGGCTGAACGGTTTCGACCCGAAGAACCCGCGATGGGCGGATAGCGGGCTGGGATGCGGGCTGCGGATCACCAGATGGCCGCCGCCATCGAGTTCCGGAATATGCGCCGCCTTCTTCTGGGCATGGCTGCCCCACAGGATGAAGACTGTCGCCTGCCCGCTTCGCGCCACGGCAGCGACGGCGGCATCGGTGATCGCTTCCCAGCCGCGTCCGGCATGGCTGCCGGCCTTGTGCGCCTCGACCGTGAGCGAGGCGTTGAGCAGGAGCACCCCTTGCCGGGCCCAGGCGCTGAGGTCGCCGTGGCCGGGTCGCGACATCCCAAGGTCGCTTTCCAGTTCCTTGTAGATGTTGGCGAGCGAGGGGGGCACCTGCACCCCGCGCGGGACGGAGAAGCTCAGTCCCATCGCCTGCCCCGGGCCGTGGTACGGGTCTTGCCCCAGGATCACCACCCGGACCGAGTCGAGCGGGGTCTCCTCCAATGCGGCCAGACGTTTGCCGCGCGGCGGGTAGATCGCCTTGCCAGCCGCTTCTTCAGACCTGAGCCAGCCGCCGAGCTGCCGCGCCGCCGGACTTGCCAGCACCGGCTCCAGTGCAGCCTGCCATGATGGGGGAACCTGCTCTGCCAACCTGCCTTCCTTTCGCAAGGAAGCATCCTAGGGGCCGGTCTTGCTGCGGGCCAGCGCCCCTTTCCCTCTTTCCCCAATGCGCCTAAGGGCTGGGACCTATGGCAGTACATTTTCACGAAGAAGACTTGCCCGAAGGCGTGCTCGCCGACGGGCCGGTCGCGGTCGATACCGAGACCATGGGCCTCATCACCCCGCGTGACCGGCTGTGCCTGGTCCAGATCAGCGACGGCAAGGGCGACGAACACCTGGTGCGCTTTGCAGTCGGCAGCGACTATGCCGCGCCCAACCTGCGCAAGGTGCTGGCCGATCCGGCCCGGCTGAAGCTCTATCATTTCGCCCGGTTCGATCTTGCCGCGATCGAGCATTACCTCGGCGTGACTGCGGCGCCGGTGTTCTGCACCAAGATCGCCAGCAAGCTGACCCGCACCTACACCGACCGCCACGGCCTCAAGAACCTGGTGGAGGAGCTGCTCGGCGAAAGCATTTCCAAGCAGCAGCAGTCGAGCGACTGGGGCGCAGCCGTGATCAGCGAAGCGCAGCGCGACTATGCTGCCAGCGACGTGCGCTACCTCCACCGGATGCACACGATCCTGGTCGAGCGACTCGCGCGCGAGGGGCGGACCGAGCTGGCGCAGGCGGCCTTCGATTTCCTGCCCGCGCGCGCGCGGCTCGATCTGGCCGGATGGGCCGAACACGATATCTTCAGCCACATGTAGGGTCATGGCAGGCACTGGCGAACCATGCTGACCGAAGATCATGTCGAGACCGAGAAGGCCAGGGCCCTGCGCAGCGCGCGGCAGCACTTCGCCGCGCCCGGTGGTCGGCATGACAGGCTGGTCGCCTTTCTCGCCCGGGCCTTGCCGATGGGGGTCGGGGTCATTGCCGCGCTGATGATCATCACGCCGCTCAGCCCGCGCGGAGAGATCAGTTTCCTGCTGGACCGCAACAAGGTCGCCATGATCGACGAGCGGCTTTCGGTCGACAATGCCATGTACCGTGGACAGGACGACGAAGGACGACCGTTTTCGCTCCAGGCAGGCGAAGCCGTGCAGCGTTCAAGCCGCGAGGGCGTGGTCCGGATGACCGATCTTGTCGCCCGCCTGTTGCTGAACGATGGCCCGGCCCGGCTTACCGCTGAATCCGGGGCCTATACCATCGACAGCGAAGTCATGCGCGTGTTCGGCCCGGTCCGCCTGACCGCCGCCGATGGCTATCGCATGGTCGCGCGCGACGTCTCGATCGATCTCAAGGCCAAGACCATGGTTGGCCAGGGCGGGGTCGATGGCGAGATTCCTGCCGGGACTTTTTCTTCCGACCGGCTGGTCGCCGACCTCTCGGAACGGACAATCACGCTTGACGGCAATGCGCGGCTGCGCATGGTGCCGGGACAATTGAGGATGCCGCAATGAACCGACACTGGAAGCACGCCCTTGCAGTGGGCCCGAAGTGGGCCCTGGCCGGATTTGCCGGTGGGCTGGCCCTGTTCGCCGGAATGCAGGCAGGAGCGCAGGCGATTGCCGGGCACAATTCAAACGCGCCGGTTTCCTATGCGGCTGACCGGATCGAGCTGCAGGACAAGCAGAACCGGGTGGTGCTGTCAGGCAATGTCGACATCCAGCAGGCCGGCCTCAGGGTCCGCTCGGCGCGGACCATCGTGAACTATTCCGATGCCGGGTCGCTCGGCATCCAGCGGATTACCGCAACTGGCGGGGTGCAGGTGACCCGCGGCGACGAAGCGGCGA
This sequence comes from Sphingomonadaceae bacterium, assembly GCA_023384025.1. Classification (GTDB taxonomy): domain Bacteria; phylum Pseudomonadota; class Alphaproteobacteria; order Sphingomonadales; family Sphingomonadaceae; genus 34-65-8. The sequence continues at coordinate 9,192 of JAHDXX010000011.1, read as the reverse complement.
GCGGCGATGTGGCGGTCTACGACTTCAACCGGCGGATCATCACCATGGCGGGGAATGTGCGCCTGCGCCGGGGCGGTGACACGCTCAACGGCGGGCGGCTGGTGATCGACTTGCGCAGCGGCGTCTCGAGTGTCGATGGCCGCGCCTCGGGTTCCTCGGGCGTGACCGGCGAAGGCCCGGTCTCCGGCGGCAACGGCCGCGTGTCGGGGACGTTCACCGTTCCGCAAGACTGACCCGCGCCCGCTCAGGCACGGTTAAGGCTCTGCGGTAGAGGCTGGTCACGGTCGGAGTCGATTCGTGTCGGCTCCATGACCGGATTGCACAGACAGGAGGCTCGACCATGAAGATCCTGATGCCCTTGGCCGCTCTCGCCCTGATGGCGATGCCCGCCTCTGCGGAAGAAGAAGCGCCCCCGCCGACCAAGGGCGAGCTCAAGCTCGCCAAGATGCTCGAAGGCCGCGTTGCCGGCGAACCGGAGCGGTGCATCAACACCTTCCGCAGCGGCAACCTGACGATCGTCGATGGCACCGCGCTGGTCTATCGTGACGGAAAGACCGTGTGGGTCAACCGCACCCGCAACCCCGACAGCCTTGACGACGACGATTACCTCGTCATCCGCAAGTATGGCAGCTCGTCGCAGCTGTGCCGGCTGGACAATGTGACCACGCACGACCGCAGCGGCAACTTCTTCACCGGTGTCGTCTTCCTCGAGGACTTCGTGCCCTACCGCAAATCGGACGGGTGACCGGATAGCCGGCGGGCTGGATCAGCCCGCCAGCATCCCGCCGAGTCGGGTGCGGATGATCTCGTCCGCTTCGCGCATGATCCGGTCGATCAGTTCCTGGCAGGTCGGGATGTCGTAGATCAGCCCGGCGACCATGCCGCAGCTCCATGCACCGGCATCCATGTCGCCTTCCATCATGATCTTCGGATAGACCCCGGCGACTTCGTCGATGATGTCCTCGAACTTGAGCGCATCACCGAGCTTCTTTTCCTTTTCCAACAGCCGCTCGACCGCCTCGTTGGTCATCACTCGTTCGGTGTTGCGCAAGGGGCGCATGACAAGCCGCGTGTCGAGTTCGCTCGCTGCGACGATGGCCTTCTTCACGTTCTCGTGCACCGGCGCTTCCTTGGTGGCGATGAAACGGGTGCCCATGTTCATGCCCTGTGCGCCCATGGCGAGGCTGGCGACGAGGCTGCGCCCGTCAGCCATGCCGCCCGACGAAACGAACGGAATCTCCAGCTCGTCCGCCGCGCGCGGCAGCAGGATGAAGTTGGGAATGTCGTCCTCGCCGGGGTGGCCACCGCATTCGAAGCCGTCAACGCTGACCGCATCGCAGCCGATTTCCTGCGCCTTGAGGCTGTGGCGTACGCTGGTGCACTTGTGGATCACCTTGATCCCGGCATCCTTCAGCGCGGGCAGGACCTGGACCGGGTTGCGCCCGGCGGTCTCGACCACCTTGACCCCGCCGTCGATGATCGCCTTGACGAGGCCGGGATAGTCCGGCGGGGTAAGGCTGGGCAGGAAGGTCAGGTTCACCCCGAACGGCTTGTCGGTCATGTCCTTGCACCGAGCAATCTCGTTGGCGAGCTTCTCGGGCGTGCCCTGGGTCAGCCCGGTGATGATGCCGAGCCCGCCGGCATTGCTGACCGCCGCCGCCATCTCGGCAAAGCCGACAAAATGCATGCCCCCCTGGATGATCGGGTGCTGGATGCCGAACATTTCGGTGATGGCGGTCTTCATGATGCGATTCTCCCCTGCGGATGGCGTGTTTGCCCGCACGGTTGCGTATCGCGCGTCAAGGTTCAAGCACGGTTTTGGCAGGTGGCGATGCCGTAGCGTCAGTGTTTGATGCGCCGGATCAGGTTGCTGCAGCGACAATATCGGTTGCGGCGAAATCGGTGCCCTTGAACAGCAATGGTATTCCCCGCGCCTTGGCCAGCGCATAGGCGAACAGGTCGCCATAGTTGAGCTGGGCCGGGTGGCCGGTTCCCTTGCCGAAACGGGTAAACGCGGTGTGGGCGATGTCGGCTTGTTCGCGGTCGACGGGGATGATGTTGATACCGAACAGTTCAAGAGAGACATCAACTTCAGCGGCCAGCGATGCGCCAAATCTGCGGAAAGCCACCAACCGCAATTCGACCAAGGTTCCCGCGCTGATGACAACACGATCCGCCCGCTCCAACACAGAAATCATGTGTTCCAGTTCAGGCTCGCGCAGCAGAACAGCCATCAAGGCCGACGTATCAACCGCGATCATTTCGGCAGGCCGAACTCGTCATACTCCAGCTCCCAGCTGGTGGTGCGGTCCATCGGCATGGCATCCACCCGCGCAAGCATCTCGTCAATCCGCCGCCGCCGCTCTTCCTTGTCGACCTTCTGTGCTGCGGGCACCGGCGTCAGCCGCACCTGCGGCACGCCATCCTTGTCGATCACCACCTCCTCGCCACGCAAGGCAGCCGCGATCAGCTTCGAAAGCTGCGCCTTGGCCTGGCCGATGTTGAAGTGAATGGACATGGGGCGAAGGTAGGTTGGTCAAGGTGCTTGGTCAAGCTGGGCATTCAGACTTGCCAGGAGGGCTGACATTCGCTGGAAGTCAACCTGAGCCACCTGCAAACGTCCGTTTCGATATCGAAGCCAAATATCCAAGGCCTCTTGGAACTTCTCAGCCTTTTCGTCGCTGAGCTCCCCGTCTTTGTTCATTCTTTCAATCAAGCTTCCATAAGTCCGCCTATCCATCCGAGAATAGGCGGCTCTTCGACGACCATCCAACTCATCTGAGTTAGCTTCCGCTTCAAGCAAATCTCGAACTTCTAACCATCGTTCTCTTAGTTGCTCCCACGCCGCTACTTCAGGCCCTTCGACTTCAGGTTGGCGAAGCGCCTCGGCATCCGCTACGTTCGATTCAATACGAGCCGCTTGCTCGCCCACGCTTCCTACTGCGTCGCGAAGAACGTTCACTTCCTCAGTAATCGAGGCCAGCGTAATTCGCACCGCATCGGCATGCTCAGTTAGGAGTCGACGAGACTCGTCCAACGCTTCGCTCAGGCTCTTCACTTTGCCAGAGAAGAATCGTCCAGCAATGATAATCCCGATAACGGCCCCCAATGCAGTAAAAAGTCCTGACAGAGCAGAACCTTGGCCGGGTGTCAGATCAATCATCAATCACTCCCACTCGATCGTCCCGGGCGGCTTGCTGGTGTAGTCGTAGACCACGCGGTTGATGCCCTGCACCTCGTTCACGATGCGCGTCGCGCAGCCGGTCAGGAAGGCGGCGTCGAAGGGATAGACGTCCGCGGTCATCCCGTCGGTGCTGGTCACCGCGCGCAGGGCGCAGACGCTGTCGTAAGTGCGCCCGTCGCCCATCACGCCGACGGTCTTGACCGGAAGCAGCACGGCAAAGGCCTGCCAGATCGCGTCGTAGAGGCCCGCCTTGCGGATCTCGTCGAGATAGATCGCATCGGCCTTGCGCAGGATGTCGCACCGTTCCTTGGTCACTTCGCCGGGGATACGGATCGCGAGGCCGGGGCCGGGGAATGGGTGGCGGCCAACGAAGATCTCCGGCAGGCCCAGCTCGCGGCCCAGTTCGCGCACCTCGTCCTTGAACAGTTCGCGCAGCGGCTCGACCAGCTTCATGTTCATCCGCTCCGGCAGGCCGCCGACATTGTGGTGGCTCTTGATCGTGACGCTCGGCCCGCCGGTAAAGCTGACGCTTTCGATTACGTCTGGATAGAGCGTGCCCTGCGCGAGGAAGTCTGCCCCGCCGATCCTGTTAGCCTCTTCCTCGAACACGTTGATGAATTCCGCGCCGATGAACTTGCGCTTCTTTTCCGGGTCGGTCTGGCCCGCGAGGCCGGCCATGAAGCGCTCTTCGGCGTCGACCACCACCAGCGGGATGTTGTAATGGTCGCGGAACATGCGTTCGACCTGCTCGCGCTCGTTCATCCGCAGCAGGCCGTGGTCCACAAACACGCACGTCAGCTGCTCGCCGATTGCCTCGTGGATCAGGATCGCGGCAACCGATGAATCGACCCCGCCGGAAAGCCCGCAGATGACCCGGCCCCCATTCTCTCCGACGCCGACCTGTTCGCGGATCTCGCGCACCTTGGTCTCGCGATAGGCGGCCATGGTCCAGTCGCCGGCAAGGCCGCAGACTTTGTGCACGAAGTTTGCCAGCAGCTTGCCCCCATCAGGGGTGTGGACGACTTCAGGGTGGAACTGGGTGCCGTAGAACTGGCGTTCCTCGTCGGCGATCACTGCAAAGGGGGCGCCGTCGGAAATCGCGACGATCTCAAATCCGGGGGCAAACTTCGTCACCTTGTCGCCGTGGCTCATCCACACCTGGTGGCGTTCGCCTTCGGCCCACAGTCCGTCGAACAGCGCGCAGGGCTTGGTCACGGTGAGGTATGCACGGCCAAACTCGCCGCCATCACCGGTCTCATGCCCGGGCCGGACCTCGCCGCCGAGCTGGTGGCTCATGACCTGCTGGCCGTAGCAGATGCCGAGGATCGGCACGCCCGCATCGAACAGCACCTGGGGGCTGCGCGGGCTGCCTTCGTCGCAGACGCTGGCGGGGCTGCCCGACAGGATGATTCCTTTTGGCTTCATCCGGTGGAAGGCCGCTTCGGCCAGGCTGAACGGGGCAATTTCGGAGTAGACCCCGGCCTCGCGCACGCGGCGCGCGATCAGCTGGGTCACCTGGCTGCCGAAATCGACGATAAGGATGGAATCGGGATGTGCGTGATCGTCCATCGCCGCGCGTTAGGGCGACCTTCAGGCGCTGTCCACCGGCGGCTGAGCGCCTTCCGCAGGCGCCGCGCCCCACTGTTGCATGTTTTGCAACCAATCTGCCCGTTTTCGCATTTGTGAAAAGCCGCGCGAAATATTATTTCCACGCTCGAACCGGGGCGGCTACCTCTCCTCTCCCCCTCAGCCCCCCGGTCTTTCAGGTTCCAGTGCCACGGGCACTGCCTGCCTGAACCTTCCGCCGGTGCCTCTCCCGCACCCTGCCGAAGGTAATGAGCGAGACGCGGTCACCACCATCCTCCCCCAAGCGCGGTGGCCGCGTCTCCCATTTTCCTAGTCAACTCCGCCCAAACGCTCGGCCAGCTCGCGAAGTTCGGTCTTGAGCAGCTTGCCGATATGGCTGCGCGGCATTTCATCGATGGCATGGAGCGCGGCGAGCCGCTGGGTCTTGCCCAGTCGCGCGTTGACCGCGGCGAGAATGGCATCGGTTCCGCCTGCGCCTGCACCCAGCCGCACGAACCCCACCGGGGTCTCGCCCCACCGACGGCTCGGCACGCCGACCACGGCCGCCTCCTCGACTCCCGCTTCCTTCAACAGCTCGGCCTCGAGATCGCTCGGGAAGATATTGAACCCGCCAGATATGATCATGTCCTTCGCCCGCCCGACCAGTTCGACGAAGCCGTCTTCGTCGACCCGCCCGATATCGCCCATCCGCTGCCACACTTGCCCGGTTTCCGGATCGGTCCAGTACCCTTCGCGGGTCTTGCCGGGCTGGTTCTTGTAGCCAGCCATCATCGTTTCACTGAGGCCAATCAGGTTGCCCGGCATGCCCGGTGGCACCGGCTGGTCGTTGTCGTCCAGCACCTTCAATTCGCTGCCCGGTGCGGGGCGGCCGACGGTGTGAAGCTTGTCGGGGAATTCGTGGCACGGCAACAGGCAGACCACGCCGCCTTCGGTCATCGAATAGATCTCGATCAGCCCGCCCGGCATGCGGGCCAGCACCTGCCGCTTCAGATCAGCGGAGAACGGGGCCGAGGTGCAGTACTTCAGCGCCATGGCCGAAAGATCGAACTCGTCGAAACGCGGCTCGTCCATCAGCCGCTGGTACTGGACCGGGACCAGCATGGTCACAGTCGAACGATCAGCCCGGGCGTGCTCGAGCCATGGAATCGTTCCGAACTTGCCCATGATCCGCACACATCCCCCTGCCAGCAGCGGAGGGAGGAACGCGACCATGGTGGTGTTGGAATAGAGCGGGGTCGAGGCAATCGAGCGCACTGGTAGTCCGGCAGCGAGATAGCTCGAGGCGGTGGTGGCAAACTGGCGCCAGCGCATCTGGTGCGAATGGACAATCCCCTTGGGAATCCCCGTCGTGCCGCTCGAATAGATGATGTTGAAATGATCTTTCGGGTCCGGCCCGAACACCGGAGCGACCGTACCCGCAGGCGCCATCCACGCGTTCAGCTCCTCCAGCGGGATATGGTCCAGCCCGGGCAGGAAATCCGCCCCCAGCTCGGCCCGTTTGGCGGCGTCTATGAACAGGTGCCTTGCCCCAGAATCGCGCGCCATCCCTTCCAGCTGTTCGCGGCTGGCGCTGGTGGTGAGCGGAGCGGCCACCCCGCCCGCGCGCACTGCGCCGAGGAACACCAGCGCATAGTCGATCGTGCTGGTCCCGAGGATGGCGACGGACTGCCCCTTCTCCAGTCCGGTTTCGAGCAGCCGTGCCGCGACCCGCTCGATCCGGTCGGCGAATTCACGCCAGCTCAGCTCGCCCCGGTCATCCTTCAGCGCCGGAACCTCAGGCTGCACCGCAGCCCACTGCGCGAGCAACTGCGGAAAGTTGCCGAACGGCTCTGCCAGTGCCGCCGCGATTGCCTCTCTCGTCATGACATCCTTCCTGTCTTGCCACTGCCGGTTCTTGCCGGTCAGCATTCCACTACGTTGACCGCCAGCCCGCCCTGGCTGGTTTCCTTGTACTTGCTCGACATGTCGAGCCCGGTCTGGCACATGGTCTCGATCACCTGATCGAGGCTGACCAGCGTTTCCGCCCCGGTACGGTGCAGCGCCAGCCGCGCGGCGTTGACCGCCTTGACCGCGCCGATCGCGTTGCGTTCGATGCACGGCACCTGCACCAGCCCGCCGACCGGGTCGCAGGTGAGGCCGAGGTTGTGCTCCATCCCGATTTCCGCCGCACTCGCGACTTGCGCTGGCGTTCCGCCCCACAGGGCGGCGAGACCTGCCGCCGCCATCGAACAGGCCACGCCGACTTCGCCCTGGCAGCCCATTTCCGCGCCGGAAATGCTCGCCCGCTGCTTGTAGAGCAGGCCGATCGCCCCGGCGGTGAGGAGGAACAGGCGGCGGCTCTCGGAACAGGCTTCTTCCAGGGCGTTGCGGCAATAGAACCGCATGACCGCCGGGATGATCCCCGCCGCACCGTTGGTCGGCGCGGTCACTACCCGGCCCCCGGCGGCGTTTTCCTCGTTCACTGCCATGGCATAACAGTTGAGCCAGTCGAACAGCTGCTCGCGCTCGTTCGACTGCGGATTGGCTTGCAGGCTGTCCCACAGATCGGGCGCGCGGCGGGCGACCTTGAGTCCGCCGGGCAGGATGCCGCGCTGATGCAACCCGCGCTCGATACAGCTGTCCATCGCCTGCGCGATCCGGTCCAGCCCGGCCACGGTCTCGGCGCGCGGGCGCATGGCGTCCTCGTTGGCCAGCACCAGTTCGGCGATGGAGAGGACAGCACTGTCGCACCTTACCAGCAGGTCGGCGGCAGAGCCGAAGTCATGCGGCACCACAGCGCCCGCCGCCACCCGGTCACCGCGCGGCGGCTTGCGCAACTGGCTTTCCGAAGCGACGAATCCGCCGCCGGTCGAATAGTAGGTGCGCGACAGAAGCGCCGCGCCGGACGTGTCGAACGCCTGCACGCGCATGCCGTTGGGGTGAAGTACAGGGATGATATGACCGGCCAGATCGATATCGCGGGCAATGTCGAACGCGATCGGGTGTTTGCCGCCCAGCCTGACGCGCTGTTCCGCCCTGACCTGTTCAAGCGCCCGCGCCGCCTTGTCCGGATCAGTCGTCTCGGGCTGGAAACCCGCCAGACCCAGCACACAGGCATCGACCGTGCCGTGTCCGATCCCTGTCAGCGCCAGCGAGCCCTGCAACTCGACCGAAAGCCGGCAAGTCCGCTCCAGCTTGCCGGCTTTCGCCAGTGCCCGCACGAACATGCCCGCAATCCGCATCGGCCCGACCGTGTGCGACGAGGAGGGGCCGATCCCGATCCGGAATATATCGAGCACAGACAGCATCGCAACGCGCTTGCGCCGCGCGCAGGCTGCGGTCAAGTAGAGGGGCAGACGTGGAAGGAGGAGCGGGCCCGATGCTGAACAGATCAACCGTTCTCGCAGTGACGGCATCGTTGCTGGCAACCACACCGCTGGCCGCGCAGCCGGACACCTCTCCACGGCGCATCGTGGCCATACTTGCCCATCCCGATGACGAACTGCCTCTCGCCCCTGCGCTGGCGGCACTGGCGCGGCAGGGGGATTTCGTGACCATCATCCACGCCACCCCGGGCGATGCGGGGCCGGGGGTTTCCGGTCTCGCCCCGGGCCTCCAACTGGCGGAAACCCGGCGCGCCGAGGCCGAGTGCGCAGCCGCAGCGCTCGGCGCAGCAGTGGTCGGCAACCTCGGCTTTGGTGACGGGCTGCTATCCGATCAGGCCCGCGCGAGTGCGCGCCAGCCCGAATCGCTGGCGGCTGCTGTGGCCGAGCATGTGGCCGGAGCGGATCTCGTGCTTTCGTGGGGGCCGGACGGCGGCTACGGCCATGCCGATCACCGCATGATCAGCGCGATCACCGCGCAAGTGACCCAGGCCATGCCCGTCGAAGACCGCCCCGTGCTGCTCTACTTCGGCATCGCGACAGGCACCCTGCCACCGATTGCCGAACTGCAGGACTGGGCGGAGACGGACCCGGTGCTGCTGACAGAACAGATCGCCTATGTGGCCGAAGATCTGGCCGCTGCCCGTGCCGCCACGCAATGCCACGCAACCCAGTTCGCGCCCGACGTGCGCGCGGCGCTGGCCGATCTGTTCGACCAGACCATCTGGCGCGGCGCGGTCCACTTCCGCCGCGCTTTCTGATCGTGCCGGCCATCGGTGGAAAACCCCGGTTAAGGGCCAAGGATCGCTTGGGAACCGCCATGTTCGCGCCTATATGATGGGCATGTCGGATACTCCTGAAAAGCAGCCCAACACCAACGAATACGGCGCGGATTCGATCAAGGTCCTCAAGGGCCTCGACGCGGTGCGCAAGCGGCCCGGTATGTATATCGGCGATACCGATGACGGATCGGGCCTGCATCACATGGTGTTCGAAGTCAGCGACAACGCGATTGACGAAGCGCTGGCGGGGCATTGCGACCTCGTGCTGATCGAGCTG
>JAHDXX010000278.1 GCA_023384025.1 Sphingomonadaceae bacterium | reverse complement strand
AGGTACCTTGCTGGAAACGGCGCGGGCGCGAAAGTATTCCGCCGCGCTGCTGTTCGCCAGCGCCGGAGCCGCCAGCGACCCTGCCACGCCGAATGCGGCGATGGCGAGAAAACAGTTTCGTGCAAATCGATTGGTCGTTCTAGCCATCGGTCCCGTCGAGCCAGCTTTGCCAGAGATCCCGCCGTGCTGCCGCCGAACGCAGCAGCCGCGCGAGCCCCTGGCTTTCCACGTAGGGGAAGCTGCGCCCCTTGTGGTTAAAGCAGCGTAAACTTTTACCCTCTTGCGCCGTGTCGTGGCCAAGAAGCGGCGGAATGTTGCGTCCGAGGACAAGAATCCGTTTCGGCTGCACCAGAGAGATGTGGTGGGCGAGCACTGCGCCGCAACCGCTCGTGGCAAGCCGGGGCCAGTCCGGTGCCGCAGTGAAGCGCGGCAAGAGGCTGGCGAAGTAGGCTTGCTCCGGCGCGATTCCGGCGGCGCGCAGGAACCCTGCCAGCAAACGCCCCTCCATGCCGGAGAGCAACTGGTCGCGGTCCTGCTCTTCCGGATGGGCTACGATCACCATCACTTCCGGGTTCGCAGCGCCGCGCGGGGCGATGCGCGGGCCGGTGCCACCGGTTTCAAGCGAGGGCTCTTCCAGCCACCATCCGGTGAACGCGGCAAGGTCGCCCGGCCACGCGGCTTCCTCGCCGCCGAACTGCATCGGGCTGGTGTTTTCGACAGGGGGATGCGGGGGTGTTCTGGCCGGGGGAGGGGCGGCAACCGGGCCGGGCAGGGCCTCTTCGGCGGGTGCGGGTGGTGCCGCCTGTGGTGCCGGAGCCAGCCAGTCCGTAGCGTCATCGCTGAAGTCGCAATCGACCCCGGCCTCGCGCCACCAGTCGATCGCGGCGGCGAAATCCTCCTCTCGGGGCAGGCGGCCAGTCTCGGTTGCTGTCTCGGTCATCGTGCGCGCAGGTCTTGACCTGCCTTGCGCCAGCAATCAAGGAAATCGGGCATTTCGTCACCCGATCCAGCGAAGGACATATTCTGAGATGAGCGAACGCGAATCCATGCCGTGCGATGTCGTGATCATTGGCGGCGGCCCGGCCGGGCTTGCCGCAGCGATCCGGCTGAAGCAGCTCAATGCCGAGCTCGAGGTGGTGCTGCTGGAAAAAGGCTCGGAAATCGGGGCGCATATCCTGTCGGGCGCGGTGGTCGATCCCAAGGCGCTGGACGAGTTGCTGCCCGAATGGCGCGAGCAGGGTTGCCCGATGGCGCAGACCCCGGTGACCGACAACTGGCACTGGGTGCTGTCGAAGACCGGCAAGACCTCGCTGCCGCACCTGTTCATGCCCCCGCTGATGAGCAATGACGGGTGCTACACCGGCTCGCTCGGCAACCTGTGCCGCTGGCTCGCCGAACAGGCCGAGACGCTCGGCGTGATGGTGTTCCCCGGGTTCCCGGCAGCGGACGTGATCATCGACGAGAACGGCGCGGTCGGCGGGGTGATCACGCAGGACATGGGCGTCGCCGCCGATGGCAGCCACAAGGGCGATTACCAGCCGGGGATGGAAATCCACGCCAAGTACACCCTGTTCGCCGAGGGCGCGCGCGGGCACCTGACCAAGCAGATGAAGGCACGGTTCGACCTCGAGGCGAACTGCCAGCCGCAGGTCTACGGCCTCGGCATCAAGGAACTGTGGGACATCGATCCCGAGAAGCACGTACCGGGCCGGGTGATCCACACCCAGGGCTGGCCGCTGACCGAAAGCGAAAGCTGGGGCGGGGGGTTCCTCTACCATCAGGCCAATGGCCAGGTTGCGCTCGGGTTTGTCACGGCGCTTGACTACAAGAACCCCTACGTCAGCCCGTTCCAGGAGTTCCAGCGCTGGAAGCAGCATCCGGCAATCCGCGAATACCTCGAAGGCGGCAAGCGCGTGGCTTACGGTGCGCGCGCGATCAACGAAGGCGGCTGGCAGTCGGTGCCCAAGCTCGCCTTCCCGGGCGGGGCGCTGGTCGGGTGCGCGGCAGGCTTCGTCAACGTGCCCCGGATCAAGGGCAGCCACACCGCGATGAAGAGCGGGATGCTGGCGGCGGAATCGATCGCGGCGGCGATTGGCGCGGGTCAGGAAAAGACCGAGCTGGCGGGCTATGATGCGGCGGTGCGTGACAGCTGGATCGCGACCGAACTGAAGCTGGTGCAGAACGCCCAGCCGGCGGTCGCCAAGTTCGGCGGCGATCTCGGCACGGTGCTGGCGGGCGCGGACATGTGGATGCGCACGCTCAAGATCGGCCTGCCGATCAGCATGAAGCACAAGCCGGACTACAGCTACACCGGCCGCGCCGACCTGTTCCAGCCGATCGCCTATCCCAAGCCCGACGGGGTGATCAGCTTCGACCGCCTGACCTCGGTCGCGTTCAGCTACACCAACCATGCGGAGGACCAGCCGGTCCACCTGCAAGTGGCCGACCTGGAACTGCAGAAAGTGAGCGAACTGGGCGTCTACGGCGGCCCGTCCAACCGCTATTGCCCGGCGGGCGTGTACGAATGGCTGGTGGACGAGGCGACTGGTGCGCCCAAGTACCAGATCAACAGCCAGAACTGCGTCCACTGCAAGACCTGCGACATCAAGGACCCCAACCAGAACATCAACTGGGTGACGCCCGAGGGCGGCGGCGGGCCGAACTATCCGAATATGTGAAGGTGCATGACTGCTCGCGACAAGGCATATAACCGCCTCCAGCACGCTGTATGCGCCGGTATGGGTTTTTGTGGCGGAATCGTGGATGGGAAGCCCTCCCATGTCGATTTCTTCATTCCTGATTCCGGCACGGTGACAGTCGCTCAGTTTATCGAGTGGCTGTTAAAAGCCGAAGACTACTACCCCGATCAGGACCCGAGGTTTTCTCCGTATTATAAGGAACTTAGCCGCATCTTTGTTGAAATCATGGGTGCTGACACGGTCGATGCCGCAAGGCTGAAATGGGATGTTTAGCTTGCGTGCGACTAGCTGAAACCGCCTACGC
>JAHDXX010000010.1:9157-27583 GCA_023384025.1 Sphingomonadaceae bacterium | reverse complement strand
CCTACGTGGTCGTGAACCGCCTCAAGCAGGCCGAGGGGGTCGACCTGTTTGACATCAATACCGACTTCTCGCCCTTCGCCAATTCCGCCAGATCCTGATCCCGCACGCAAGAAGGGCCGGGATTTCTCCCGGCCCTTCCCTCCCCCATCTGACCTCTCGGGTCAGAATTTCGCGCGTACGGTCATCCCGTAGAACCGCGGCTCCTCGACGAACCCGATCCGGCTGCGGGTGCCGACACCGCCGCGCAGCGACGTGTTGGCAGTCACCCCGCGAGTGATCTTGTTGGTCAGGTTGGTTGCCCACAGTTCGAATGTGAACACGTCGTCCGGTGTGGTCAGCCCGATACGCGCGTTGATCTTCGCGTATGCGTTCTGATAGTCGAACGGCAGTTCGGCAACAGCGCCGGTGGTGGCGTTGAGCTCGAGGTGTTGGGTCGTTGTGCGACGCTTGCTCGAATAGTTCATGTTGGCGTTGACGACGAGACCCCAGCCGGTGCTGCCCAGATCACCATCATAGGTAGCGCCAAGAACGCCAGTGAACTTGGGTGCGTTGGTGAGTGGCTGGCCACACAGCAGACCGATCGAGATGGCCACACCCGGAGCTGCGTTGGTGTCGCAACCCGAAGGGTAGCGGGCGTCGGCATAAGTCGCCGCCGCGTTGATCGAGAAGCTGTCGGTCACCCGGCCGAAAATTTCCAGTTCCGCCCCGGTCGATTTGGCCGAATCGACGTTGAACGTAGTGAACTGGACTCCGGTGAACTCGAGGACCTGGAAGTCCTTCATGTCCATGTGGAACAGCGCCAGGTTGGCGTTGACCCGTCCGAAGGTGCCTTTGAAGCCAAGCTCGAAGGCATCGACCTTCTCCGACTTGAAGCGTGGATCGGCAAATACCGGAGCGACCGGGGTAGCAGTCCCCAGTGACGCCAGCACAGCGGCACTGTTCGCGATATTGGCGGCGGTCGGGTCAAGGTTGAACCCGCCCGACTTGAAGCCGTGCGAGAAGCTGCCGTAGATCATGGTGTCTTCGGTCGGCTTGTAGGTCAGCTGGCCGGTGTAGGTCAGCGCATCGTCCTTGAACCGCAGGTCGAATTCACGCGGCAGCGGCAGAAGGTTGCTGGCGAGGCCACCGCCCAGGGCAGCTGGCGCAACCAGATTGACCGGTGCCGTGAACGGGAAGCAGTTCAGGCCTACCAGACCTGCCCGCAGCGGGGCCGGAACCCCACCATTAAGCACGCCGGTGACACTGGCCTGACAAGCCGGATTGCTGGCAGCCAGCTGGTCGAACTTGCCGTCCTTGCGCTCGTTGACCCAGCGCGCGCCGAGCGTGATGCTCAGGTTGTCGGTCAGGTCGAACACGTTGTGGGTAAAGAACGAGTAAGTCTGCGCATCCTGCGTGAACAGGTTCGTGGCGAATCCGCCGGTTGCATTGACCGGAACCCCGCCATTGCCGAACGCGGTCAGCGTGAACAGCGGGTTCACCCCGGCCAGGTTGGCGAAGTTGAACGCGCTGCCCGCGCGCTGGAAATCCGACCCAAGCGTCAGGACGCCTTGTGCGGCAATGTCTTCCGTGGCGTAGAACGCACCGATCAGCCAGTCGAGCTTGCCATCGAAGGCATCGCCCTGAAGGCGCAGTTCGTGAGTCATGGTCTCGATGTTGTCGCCGTTTTTCGGCTGGCCAGGCAGCGAGTTCGATCCATTGCGACCGGCGGTGAAGACATTGAGCGAGACGAAGTCCGATTCCTGCGTCGATTCAGACGAGAAGTCGCGATACGAACCGATGTAGGTCAGCTGCGCTCCGCCCAGATCCCACTTCAGCTCGCCGGACACACCCCACTGCTTCGAAATGTTGATGAATAGCTGCGAATTGGTCCGCAAATCCTCGAGTGCGCCAAAGCCATTGGCCGCGGCACCGGTATTCGGCAGTCCGTGGAAAGCCGCAAATGGTGCGAGTTCTGTTTCACGGATGATCACCGCGTCGCAGCAATTCTCGTCAACCTTCGAGTAGTCGGCGAGGATGCGAATGCTGACATCCGGCGACGGTTCGGCATAGAGCTGGCCGCGCAGCATGTAGCGGTCGCGGTTGTTGCTTTCCGCACCGGTCGTGCTCTTCAGGTAACCGTCGCGCTTGCGATAGGAACCGGAGAAGCGGACTGCCGCCGTATCCTGCACGATCGGCACGCCGACACCGGCCTGGATGTTGATGAAATCGTAGTTGCCGTAGCTGGCATTCACGAAGCCATCGGCTTCGGTCAGGCTCGGACGACGGGTGGTGATGTTGAGTGCGCCGGCCGAAGTATTGCGGCCGAACAGGGTGCCCTGCGGGCCGCGCAGCACTTCGAGCCGTTCGAGGTCCATCAGGTCGCCCAGCGCCACGCCCGGGCGCGACTGGTAGATGCCGTCGATGAACACGCCGACCGAGCTTTCGAGACCGGTGTTGTTGCCGGTCGTCCCGACGCCGCGGATCTTGATCGAGGTGCCCTGGGTTTCGGTCTGCGAGGACTGGATGTTGAAGCTCGGCGACAGCGAAGACAGCGACTTGATGTCAGCAATGCCCTGGCGCTCAAGTTCGACCGGCTGAACCGCGGTCACCGCGATCGGAATGTCCTGCACGTCCGCTGCGCGCAGGGTGGCGGTGACGATGATGACGTCTTTCTCATCTTCACCCGCATCCTGGGCCTGAGCCGGAAATGCGATCATTGCGCTGGCTGCGCCAGCGAGCAGGAATGCCTTGCTCCTCATTCATCCTCTCCCATGTGATGCCGTCGAACGCGGCATTGCGCACAATTCTAAGGCTAAACCGGCAATTGATGCAATAGAGTTGCGAGACGTTACCCTCGCACCCTGGCCCTATGCGGGACAGTGCCGAAACTGCCGCGCTATCTGCCCGATTACGCTACGTCAGAGACGTCATTGCAACCCGTCACGCGCCACTGCACCGGCTCTTGCTGACGCTTACGGAAACGCAAGGTGTGACATGCTTGCATCAGGCGTTGCGCAGCACGCCATCCGGCACGATGCGCATTTCAGGTTTGAGGCCCATTCTTGCCGCGAGATTCGCAAGGTCCTTTTCGTTGGGCAGTCCGACCAGAACCGCCCGCCCCTCCTCAACCCGCAGGACCAGCCGGTCACGCTCGACCGACAACCGGGATGACTGGAGCGAGGCCCGCGACCGGCCGCCAAGCCTGCGCCACAGGCGTATCGCCAGCCCCCAGCAGATCGCCGCTTCCAGCCTCTCCCGCGCTGCCAGTGATGCCACCTGAACCGGCAGTTCAAGCTGGTTGCCATTGGCCGCGATCGTGGCGGCCATCAGCGCCCGTTCCTCACCGCTGATGCCGACCCAGCGCTTCTGCAATGCCCAGTCGATGCCCAGGCCGATGCGCAGGTTCGGTTCGATCTGCATCGATGCCAGTGCGAGACTGGTCGCAGCCAGGCGCACGCGTTCCGATCCGGCCCAGCCCGGCGGCATGGCATCGACGGTCCATCCCGCGACCCGCGCGGCCAGTGTCGGCGGGCAGCCCCGCATGTTGGCGAATTCCGCAACCCCGGCAAGCAGCGGGTCCTGCGCCTGCTGTTCCGGTGGCAGGCGGTCGAACAGCAGGCCTTCGCGCAGACCCCACGAAGAGAACATCACCCGCTCCGGCTTGAGCCGCTCAAGCAGAGCTTCGAGCAGCGGGCCAAGCAGCGGCAGGGTTTCGGCGCGGCTCGATGACAGGCGCGGGTTGCGGCGGAGTTGCTCCGGAGTCATCCCCGCCACCTTG
This sequence comes from Sphingomonadaceae bacterium, assembly GCA_023384025.1. Classification (GTDB taxonomy): domain Bacteria; phylum Pseudomonadota; class Alphaproteobacteria; order Sphingomonadales; family Sphingomonadaceae; genus 34-65-8. The sequence goes on along the minus strand of JAHDXX010000010.1, from coordinate 23,826 downwards.
CGCGCCAGCCGCCGGGCGTCCTTGCGGGCCAGTTCCAGGCCGTGCGGGTCGGTCAATACGCTGCGCCGCTGGTGCAGCGCCTGGACTGCCAGCGCGCGCCAGCTGCCGCCAACGAGATAGAGCGGCCCGGGCAGGGGTTCCGACCAGCCCGCTTCGCGCAAGATCTTGCCAAGGCGCCGCACGCTATCGTCGAACGATGTGCCAGCCAATTCAGCCAGCCGCAGCGAGCCGAGTGGCAAGCTGACACAGCGCGCCACTTCGCCGTCGCCAATCCGGACCAGCTCCAGGCTGCCTCCGCCAAGGTCGGCAACCGCCCCCAGCGCGCCGGGAAAGGCGCCGAGCACCCCCCGGGCCGATACCCGCGCCTCTTCCTCGCCGGACAGGATCCTCGGCGACAATCCGCAAGCCCGCACCTGGTCGAGGAAATCCCCGCCATCCCTGGCTTCGCGCACGGCTGCGGTCGCGACCGTGTCGACATCGTCGATGCCGAGATCGGCAAGGATCTGCGCCCAGCGCCTGAGGCCGCGCAGCGCCAGCTCGACCGATTGCGGGGCCAGCTTGCCCTTCTTCATGCCCGAGCCGAGCCGGGCCATGACTTTCTCGTTGAACAGGGTTTCCGGCGCACGCAGCGACCCGCCGTAGAGCACCATCCGCACCGAGTTGGAGCCGATATCGATGATCGCCCGCTGCGGCCGGTTGCCGGCGAAGGCCCCTTCGCGGTCAACCTTGCGCGTACCCAGGCCGGTCATGTCGCTCCCCTTTTCAATGCGAGTTTGGGCACCCCGGCCGCTTCCGCCGCCCCGCCCCGCCCGGACAGCGAGGGGTTGGTCATGAAATAGCGGTGGAGGTTGAACGGATGTTCGCCCGGTTCCATCCGGCGGTAGATACCATCGGCATGGCACAGCCAGCTTTGTTCCGTATCAAGCAGGTTGGCCACCAGCACCTGCTGCAGGATCTGGTCATGCACCGTACGATTGGTCACCGGCAGCATAGTCTCGACCCGCCGATCAAGGTTGCGGCCCATCCCGTCAGCGGACGAGATATAGACCTTGGCCCGTTGCGATGGCAGGCGATAACCGCCACCGAAGGCCCAGATGCGGCTGTGCTCGAGAAAACGGCCGATGATCGATTTGACCCGGATATTGTCCGACAGCCCGGGTATTGCCGGGCGCAGCGAGCAGATCCCGCGCACTACCAGCTGGATATCGACCCCGGCCGCGCTCGCCGCATAAAGCCGGTCGATCAGTCCTTCATCGGTCAGCGAATTGAGCTTGGCCCAGATCGCCGCAGGCTTGCCCACGCGGGCATGGGCGATCTCCGCATCGATCAGCGCATAGAGCTTCTCGCGCATGGCCAGCGGGGCGATGACCAGCCGCTCGGTCTTGCGTGGCTCGACATAGCCGGTGACGAAGTTGAACAGCCGCGCCGCATCGCGCCCGAACGCCGGGTCGGCGGTGAAGAAGCTGAGGTCAGTGTAAATCCGCGCATTGGTGGGGTGATAGTTGCCGGTGCCGAAGTGGCAGTAGGTGTGCAGACGTCCGTCCTCGCGCCGCACCACCATGCTGACCTTGGCGTGGGTTTTCCAATCGACGAAACCGTAAATCACCTGAACCCCGGCCCGCTCCAGCTGGTTGGCCCAGATCAGGTTCTGCTCCTCGTCGAACCGTGCCTTGATCTCGACCACCGCGGTCACTGACTTGCCCGCTTCTGCCGCCGCAATCAGCGCGGCGATCACGGGTGACTGGTTACCCGCCCGATAGAGCGTCTGCTTGATCGCCACCACGTCGGGATCGGCCGCTGCCTGACGCAGGAAATCGACCACCACTTCGAAGCTTTCGTAAGGGTGGTGGATGACGATATCCTTGGCCCGAATGGCGGAAAAGCAGTCGCCGTCGTGCTCCATGATCCGCTCCGGATAGCGCGGGGCATAGGGCGGGAACTTGAGATCGGGGCGGTCTTCCTCGACCACTCCGGCTAGGCCTGCAATCCCGACCAGCCATTCGCTTTCCACCAACAAGGCATCGCGCAGCGCGAGCTGCTCGCGCAGCAGCTGGCTCGCCTGCGGATCAAGCGCATCTTCCAGCTCCAGCTGGATCACCTGGCCCCTGCGCCGTCGCTGAATCGCACTGCGGAAGGTGCGGACAAGGTCTTCTGCCTCCTCCTCGATCTCGATGTCGCTGTCGCGGATCACCCGGAACACACAGTCTCCGGTTATGGCAAATCCGGGGAACAGGTGCTGGGCAAACCGGCGCACGAGGCTTTCGATGCTGATGTAGATCGCGTCGTTACCCGCGACCCGCACGAACCGGGGCAATGCCTGAGGCAGCAGGACCATCGCGTCCATTGCCTCGCCATCGGCATCCCGGCGCAAGTTGAACAGCACACCCAGCCCGCCATTCGCAACAAACGGGAACGGGTGTGCCGGATCGATCGCCTGCGGGGTGAGCACCGGCATGATCTCGTCGTGGAAATAGCCGCGCAGCCACTCGTAGGCGGGCTGACCGAGCCGCTCTTCGTCGGCCACGAACACCCCCTCGCCTGACAGTTCGGCGCGGAGCTGAGACCACACCCGGCGCTGTTCGCGGTGGAGCGCCAGCACCCGCTCGCGGATCGCGGCAAGCTGCTGTGACGGGGTCTGCCCGTCGATCGAGGTGGAGCGGATCTTGCGCTGGACCTGGCCGACCAGGCCCGCCACGCGGATCATCATGAACTCGTCGAGATTGCTGCCGGAAATCGACAGGAACCGCAGCCGTTCCAGCACGGGGTAGGCAGGGTTTGACGCCTCGGCCAGCACCCGCTCGTTGAACGCCAGCCAGCTCAGCTCGCGGTTGACGTAGCGTTCGTCGGCGCGCGCCGGGCCGCCGGTTTCATCGCCGCTGTCAGTCTTGCCGTGCATCGATCCTGTCGTCGCGAAACTGGCGGGCACCGGCAGGAATGGCCGGGCAGCTGGATGAACCGCGGATCTGCGCTTGGCGGGTGGCATGGCCTCTGTAAATCACGAGCGGACCGCTGACACAATTCTGTCAGATCAACCGAGCAGGTCCTTGCTCTCGGCAATCCGGGTGATGGTCCGCTTGCCAGCAGCATCGCGGCCAAGCTGGACCACGACGTCAATCACCGAGGCGGCATAGGCGATGGTGTCGCTGCGGGTCAGCCCGATCCCGGTCTGCATCACCATCAGCGCCAGCTGTTCCAGCGCGCCGCGCAGGGAATTGGCGTGGATGGTCGAAAAGCTTCCCGGGTGGCCGGTGTTGATCGCGCGCAGGAAGCTGACGCTCTCCGCACCGCGCAGTTCGCCCAGCACGATCCGGTCCGGGCGCAGGCGCAGCGCGGCCTGGAGCAGCTCGTTGGCGGTGACCTTGGCTTCACCCAGTTCGCCCTTGACCGCGACCAGCCCGACGCCGTTGTCGCCCGGCAGCTTGAGCTCAGGCGTGTCCTCGACCAGCACCACCCGCTCGTGCCTGGGAATCTCGCCCAGCATGGCGTTGAGGAACGTGGTCTTGCCGGTGCTGGTGCCGCCGGAAATCAGGATCGTACGCCGCTGGCGGATTGCCGCGCGCAGGAACGCGATCGGCTCGGCCTGCGGATCGGGCAAGGTCGCGCCAGCCTCGGGCGCGAGTGGCCCGGCGTCGTAGGCATCGAGCGGCAGGTCGAGCCGCCGGTGACGCCGGATTGCCATCGCCCAGTGCTTGCGCGCGGCCGGCGGCCCGCAGAACTGGACGCGGGCACCATCTGGTAGCGTCGCGCCGAGCAGCGGGTGCTCGCGGTTGATCCCCTGATGGCTGACCCGGGCGACCTGCTCGGCCAGCCGCTGGACCAGACGGTCGTCGATCTGCGGGGTCTCGATCCGCTTCATGCCGGGATCGGCGGCATCCTCGATCCACACCTCGCCCGGGCGGTTGACCATGATCTCGGTCACTGTGTCGCGGTCAAGCCATGGCCGGAACGGGGCGAGGTAGGCGTCGAGATAGACGCTGCGCTCGCCCTCGATTGGCTGGCTGCCCGGTTGCAGGGGATGGATATCGGCGCTCATCGGATCAGCGGACGGCGGGGACCTGCGAGAAGTCGAGGTCGCGCGCGGTGAACACGCGGATCGGCTCGCCCTGGCGCACGCGGATGGTCGGGCCGATCTGGCTGTCCTGCTGTGCGGCGACCGACGCGGCCGACTGCCCTGCTCCGCCCAGCACGACCGAGGCCCCGCCCGAAGCGATCGTGCCGATGCTGCCAATGACCGACAGCAGCATGGCCGAACCGAACCGCTTGAAGAAGTGGCTGTTGACGTCGCCCGGCAGGCCGGTGGTACCGTCGAAGCCGACCGCAGGCGAGGCAAGGTTGACCGAAGCACCATCGGGCCGGATCAGCCGGGTCCAGATGACATAGGCACGCTTCTGCCCGCCCTGCACGCCGGACTGGTATTGCCCGATCAACCGGCTGGAGCGCGGCACCAGCACGTTCTTGCCGTCGAAGCTGCGCACGTCCTGGCTCACCACCGCGCGGACATAGCCCGGCACATCGGTGTTGATCGCGGTCTCAAGGATCGCCGGGATCAGCGTGCCCTGCGTCACCGTGGTGGCCGGATCGACCATTGCGCGTGCGGTCGCCATGCCGCCACCGACACCGCCGATCTTGCTGGCAAAGTCGCCCGCGCTGCCGCCGACACTCGGCGGCGGGGCATCTGCAGCGCCGGGCACAGTAGCCGGGGCATAGACGACGCCGGGTGCCATCGCATTGCTCGAATCGTAGACCACCGTCGGGCTGGCATAGGGATTGGCGGCGAGCACCGGAGCCGCATTCGGCATCGCTGCCAGCACCGGCTGCGGCGCGGGGTCAGCCTGCGGAACGATACCCTGCGGGTTCTGCGGGGTCGGCGTAATCGCAGCGGCGGGCACCGGCGGCGGCACTGCTGCGCCCTGCGCCACTTGCGGGTTGCCGACACCCTGCGGCGGGTCGAGCCGCGCAGAGTTCATGCTCCACATCACCACCGCGCCGATCAGGCCGATGGCCGCGACCCCGACTGCGAGGCCGAGCCCGTCGGACATGCCCTTGCGCTGGGTGACTGCGGGGAAGGCGTTGCGGCTGGCCAGGTCGATGACCTCGGCCTGTTCCACTTCGCGCGGATCGACATCGTTGGCGACCCCCTGGCCGCTCTTGCCGTTCGGCAGGCGCATGGCGAGACGCATGGCTTATCCCTCCCCTTCAACTGGCAGTCCGGCAGTGCTGCGCGCTGCCGCTGGGCGCACCGGCCCGGTGTTGGTGAGCGTGGCCGCCTCCTTGCCGGAGCGGAGCACGATTTCGCGCGGCACGCCATCGACCACGATCACGTCACCGCGCACGGTGAAGTTGACCGGGCCTTCGGTCCCTTCGGCATCCTTGACCAGGATCGCGGGCACCGGCTGTCCGGCGGGCCAGGCAAGGAATGTTGCCATGCCGTCGTCGTAAGTGCGCGCCGGCAGCAGGGCCTTGCTGCCCTTGCTGGCCCAGGCGAAGTTCAGCTCCGCCGGGTCGACCACCGCATAGGGATCAGTCGCAGCGGCCATCTCCACCGGACTGGCAGTCTCGACCGTAGTGGCCAGCTGGGTTTCCGCTTCTTCCTTGGGCTCGTCCGGGTAAGTGAACTTGAGCACGTAGAGCGGCCTGGCGCGCGGGTTGGCGACGAGGTCGAACAGGTAGGTGCGCTTGCTGGTGACCACCGTCATGTTGGTCGAGGCGGTCGGTTCGAGCGGCTTCACGAACAGCAGGTTGGCGCGCTTGTTGGGTGTCACCTGCCACGAAGCGGAATCGCCGATCGCAACATTCTCGATCGACTCGTCCTCGCCGAACTGGATAGTCGCCTGGACCTTGGTCTTGCCTTCGATCTTCACCACGGCGGCGGGATCGTAGAGCCGCTCGACCAACCGCGCGTCTGCGAGCGCAGGAGCGGCGGACAACAGCAGGAGCGCGGTGAGACCGGCGCGGATCATGACAATTTCTCCTTGGGGCGCGCAGAACCGGATGGCGCTGGCGCGCGGAAACGGGTGCCGATGCCGCGTGTGCGCGACTGTGCTCCGTCAGACAGGGGTTCGCCGTTGGGGCTGGCGACGGTGACGATCCGGGTGTCGCGCACGGTGCCGCCTGCTGCCCCGGGACCGGCATCGTTGGCCGGGGTAGCGACGGGCACGGCGGAGACGTCGATCCGCCGGTTCTGCGCCACCGAACCGGGCTGCGGCTGGGTGGCCTCGAGCGGGGCCTGCGCCTGCGGAACGACCGGCGGTGCGACCGGCAGCGGCAGCGGCTCTTCCCGCCCGCTCTGCTCGCGCACCAGCCCGAACACCGTCCACCCGCCGACCATGGTCGAGGCGACCTTGATCACCATGACCATCAGCGCGCAGTGGACCGCGCCGATCAGAAAGAACGCCATCGCCGCCTGCGCGTTGATCTGGCCCGGCGCGGAGCTGAGCGCGCCGAGCACCGGCACAGCGATTTCCAGCATCACGCTGCCGCCGATCACTGCGAACACCGGGGTCAGCGCGAGCATGACCACGCCCTTGAGCCAGCCGGTAAACAGGCCGCGCGTGCCGTTGAACAGCGCCATGACCACGAAGATCGGCCCAAGCGCGACCAACACCGCCAGCGCGATCCGCGCGGTCACCAGCACGCCGACAGTTCCGAGCAGCAGCAGCATCGCGCCCAGCCACATGATCCCGGCAGGCGAGAACGCGGACACGTCACCTTCCTGCCCCTGGCTGGCCTGCTGGATCGCGGCAAAGACCACGTCGAGCTTGTCGGCGAAGACATTGGTGGCGGAGCCTTCCGCCCCGGTCGCGACCGTGGCAATCCAGTCCGGCCCGCCGATCGCGAGGTTCAGGAACACTGCCTGGAACGCGAGCCAGCTCGTCGCGAAAGTCAGCACGAGCCCGAGGGTAATCATGCGCGGGATCAGCGCCCGCACGCCGAGGTTGGAGCGGCCAAGCAGCAGGCTGATCGCAAAGAACGCGACATAGAGCGTCAGCAGCAGCGTCAGGATCGGCACCATCGATCCGCCGGGGGCGAACAGCCGCCCGAAGGTGTCGGTGGTCACCTGGTTGGCGATGCAGTCAACCGCGCGCAGGGACGCGGCGACGCCTGCACCGACCCCCTCGGCCGCCTGCTGGCAGGCCGGGCTCATTCGGCCGCCTGCCGGAACGGCACCGGCGCACCGGCAGGGAACGGAGCATCGTCCTCACCCTTGCCGCCGGGCCAGGCATGGCCGGTAAGCGCGGGGAACCAGTCGGCCGGATCGTCGCCCACTGCTTCGCGCAGCAGATCGAGCCGCCGGACCGAGCTTTCGCGGCCCGACAGGATCGTGAGCACTTCGGGCGCGCCCGACAGGTCGAGCCGCACCACCACGCTCGCATCGGGCTGGCGGATCAGGAAGCAGCGGCTGTGCGCGGGCAGGCTGCGGATCAGCGCGAGCTCGTGGCTGGTCAGCCCGAACCCGTCGCAATAGTCTTCCGCCCGCGCACGGCTGTTGGGCATGAACACCATCGTCGCAGTCTGTTCGACCAGCGCGGTGGCAATCCTGCTGTCAAGCGCGTCGCGCGCGCTTTGCGTCGCGAACCCGACCAGCGCATTGCGTTTGCGCAGGGTCTTGAGCCAGTCACGGATGCGCGCGGCGAACACCGCGTCATCGAGCGCCTTCCACCCCTCGTCGATCAGGATCATGGTCGGCTGTCCGTCGAGCCGCTCGTCGATCCGGTGGAACAGGTACATCATGGTCGGCGTGCGCAGCTTGGGGTTTTCCAGCAGCGCAGTCATGTCGAAGCCCATCACCCGGGTCGACAGGTCGAGCCGGTCCTCGGCGTTATCGAACAGCCAGCCGTGCTCGCCTTCCCCGATCCATGCCGACAGGCGGTCGGCAAGGTCACCCGGTTGCGGACGGCGGGCACCGGCGAGCAGTTCGCGGAAATGGCGCAAGCGGCGCAAGCTGGGGTCGTTGCCATAGGCGGCATCAACCGCCTGGGCGACGATCGCCTCTTCCTCTGGCCCCTCTGCCTTGAGCAGCACGCCGAGCCATTCGCGCAGGAAGGCGCGGTTGGCCGGAGTGTCGGGCAGCGCCATCGGGTTGAAACCGGTCGGCTCGCCCGGGCTGATCCTGTCATACCGCCCGCCGATCCCGCGCACGAACAGCTCTGCCCCGCGATCCTTGTCGAACAGCACGGTGCGGGGACGGAACTTCTGCGCCTGTGCGGCGAGGAAGTTCATCACCACGGTCTTGCCCGAACCCGAGGGGCCGATGACCGAGAAGTTGCCCAGGTCGCCCCCCCCTGTTCCACTGGCGTGGAAGTTGAAGAAGAACGGCGTGCTGCTGGTGGTCTGGAGCAGCGTGACTGCCTCGCCCCAGTGGTTGCCGGTCGCCTGCCCCAGCGCCATCCCATGAAGCGACCCGAAGCTCGCCATGTTGGCCGACGAGATCAGCGAACGGCGGACGATGTAGCCTTCGTTGCCGGGGAACTGCGCCCAGAAACCGGGTTCGAGGTTGGTATCCTCGCGCACCGCAATTGCGCCGGTGTCGGCCAGCGCGGCGGCGCAGGCGGCGGTTGCTTCATCGAGGCGGCCGAGGTGGCTGTCGCGCACGAGCACGGTCAGGTGATGGTCGCCGAAACCGACCGCGCCGTTGCCCAGCGCGTCGCGCGCGGCGAGCATGTCGGCCCGCTCCGCCTGCGCTTCCTCGTCAGCCGAGCGCAAGCGCCGCAGCGCCAGGTCCATCCGCTCGCGCGCAGTGGTGCGCTCGTTCGGGGCATAACTCTCGCTGACCACCATTTCGTAGGGCAGCCGCAGCAGCGGATCGATCAGCCCGGGCGAGGTAGAGTCCGGGTATTCCTTGAGGCTGATCAGCGCGGCGAAATCGGGCTGGCCCGAGCCGCGCAGTTCCATCGCGTCAAGCCCGAAGCTGGCGCGGCGGTAGGGCAGCATCTGGCCAATGTCGGTATCGTCGCCCGGGCGGCGCACCGGGCGCATCTCGCCGTTGTAAAGCGCCGAGAGCAGCTCCAGCAGCTCGTTGTTCACATGGCCCTGCGGCCCGGTGTAGTCGCCCAGCAGCGCCGCACCATAGGGTTGAAGCGCGGCGATCAGCCCGGTCGCAGCGGCCTTCAGCGTCCGCAAGTCGCGCGGGTCGGCCTCGATGCCTTCCTCGCCTTTCCGCTTGAACCACTTGGCCGCGCGCTCGGCGAGGCCTGCCTTGCCGCGTGCCGGGCGGCGGATCAGGGTGACGAACTGGTCGTTGACGAACAGCGAACCGCCGGCCAGCCGTTCCTTCCACCGCGCGTCGATATGGCGGCTCAGCGGCTCGGGGAACTCGGCGTCGAGTTCAATTTCGACACGGCGGCGGATAACATGATGATAAAGGACAAACCGCGCGTCGAGCGTCGAGCGCAGCACCACTTCGCGGGTCGCGGCATGGGCATTGAGCGCGTCGCTGTCTTCGGTCTCGAACAGCAGGCCGGGGACCTGCAGCGTCATCATCAGCGCGCCATCGCGCAGCAGCACGGTGTGCTCGTCGACCAGCCGGGCATAGGGCAGGCGGTCACCCACGCGGGCTTCCTTCGCGCTCCACGCGGCGGCGCCGATCCACTTGCTCATCGGTTGGGCCTTTCGTTACGCGGCATAGCTGTTGCAGCCCCAGCGCTTGTAGTTGGGCACGCGCGGACACTTGCTGACCTTGGTGATCCACAGATCGAACACGCGCGGCTCGCGCAGGCAGGCGACATAGCCGATCGCGTGCATCGCCAGCGCAGCGAGAATCGCCAGCCAGCTGCCGGTGATCAGGAACACCTCGGTCGTCACCGCCAGATTGATGACGAAGTAATTGTAGGTCACGCCCATGAACATCTGCGGGCGGGTCAGCGCACGGTGCACAGGGTGGCGGACCAGAGGCGCGGCGGGCGCGGTCATGTCAGCTCGCCACACCCTGGATGCCGGCGACGATCGACGCAGCGCCGAACAGGATGAACACGCCGATGATCACCGTCGCGCCGAAGCGCCAGTTCATCCGGCCCGTGAGCATGCCGAAGCCGACTGCGGCAACCGCCATCACCGCGACTGCGGTGGCGACATTGCCGAGCAGGGTGCCCTGAAGCCAGCCGAGCGCAGCCACGATCGGGCCCGACCCTTGCGGATCGGCCTGGGCCAGCGCGGCACTGGGCGACAGGAAGGCAACAAGGGCAGCAAGACGGGCAGGCAGGTGCATGGGTGTATCAGTCCTTATCGGGAATGGGCAGCAAGGCGGCCCAGGATGGCCGCGACATAGAGCTGGGTTTCGCGGATGCGCGGGATGCCACCGGCGCGCTCGACCCGGCCGGGGCCGGCGTTGTAGGCGGCAAGCGCGCGTTCAAGGTCGCCGTCAAACCGGTCGAGCTGTTCGCGCAGGTAGCGCGCGCCGCCTTCGAGGTTGGCGTAGGGATCGTCGGGATTGACCCCGAGATAGCGCGCGGTGCCCGGCATGAGCTGCGCGAGGCCGCGCGCGCCGGCATGGCTGACGGCACCTTCGCGCCAGCGGCTTTCCTGCCACACCAGCGCTTCGATCAGCGCAGGCGACAGGTCGAACCGGGCAGACAGTTCGTAAACCTTGGGAGCGTAGCGCTGCGGCACATGTGCGGCATGGCGCGCCGGATCGGCGACCACGGCATCCGGCACCGCGAAATCCGCGCCGAGTTCGAACGCTGCGGCTGTCTCGACCGCAACCGGCTGCAACGAGACAGGGCCGCCCGCAATCCATTGCGCACCGCCTTCACCAATCTCGAGCACGTCGGCCTGCGCAGGCACGGAGGCTGCGGCAAGGCCGCAGGCCACCATCATGCGCGAAACGAACCGCCCAGCGAGAATCATCGAACCCTCCATCCGGCCCCCTTGCGCATCCTACATGACACGCCGGTGACAGCAAACCAGAGACTTGGTCGGATTTCGGGGCCCGTGCGGGCGACAGTTTCCTAGCGGGCGGCGAACACCGGTCCGGGCTGGAACGCGCCCCGGTCAAGCATGGCAAGGGCCGTGCGGGCAAGATCGCGCGAATCGACCCAGGCACCGGTGGCGGTCTCCAGCTGCACGCTGTCACGCGCGCGAACCGCCATCCGGAACATGGCGCGGGCTTCCTCAGTCCGCCCTTCGCGGGCATGGGCCACACCGAGGTTGATCAGGCGCGCGTGGTCGTTCTCGGCGAGATCCGGGTTGCCTTCGATCCGCACGATCGCGGCTTCGTTGCGCCCGGCGGCGAGTTCAGTGAACGCGACATCGACCGTCGCGGCAGGGGCCTGAGCCAGAACCAGCCCGGCAAGGATCGAAAGTGCCATAGTCCATCTCCCGGTTATCAAGCGTGCTTTTCTATGATTGCAGGATGCGACCGGGGCGCTGCATCAGCAACAAAAACGTCACACTGTCATATTTCTGCAATGTTGTGGCGCGGGCCTGATGCTGAATCAAGGCCTTGGGCAGCTTCCCGGACTGTAACATTTGCACCCTCGGCGGTCATGTTTGTCATATTCCAGACTTTTATAAGTCACTGGAATTGAAATGCTTTCCTGCAAAGAAACTGTCACGCGCCTCGCCTAGCTGCCCCACTGCGACCTCGGTTGCACTGCCAGCCGATTCTCCGGCGTCCAGAGGGGACTAAAAGCTCGTGAAAAATCTCAGCCGTACCATCGTTCTCGGCTGTGGCCTGGTGATCCTCACCGGCTGCGGCGCCGACGAAATCGTTTCGCCGGGCACCGGCGGCAACGTGACCATCAACAACCCGCCGGCCCCGCCGCCGCCACCTCCGCCGCCGCCGCCGAGCATGGTGACCCCGGCCGGCGCCTGCCCGACGATCTCCGACCCGCAGGGCCTGACCGATCGCGGCACCATCTCCGGCCCGACCGGCACCTATCGCGTGTGCGAAATGCCGGCGCGCTTCAACGTGTCGACCACCCTGCCCTATATCCCCGGCCTGCTCTACTTCATGAACGGCCGGGTCGACGTGGGCACCGATGGGGGCCCCGCCCCTGACAACTCGGACGGCCTGACCGACACCAACGTGACCCTCGGCTTCCAGCCGGGCGTGATCGTCTATGCCCGGGGCTCGTCGTTCCTGATGGTCAACCGCGGCAACAAGATCAACGCGGTCGGCACCGCGGAACGCCCGATCGTGTTCACCAGCCAGGACAACGTGGCCGGGTTCAACAACGACAACTCGTCAGGCCAGTGGGGCGGCGTCGTCCTTGCCGGGCGTGCACCGGTGACCGACTGTATCGCCCCGGGCGCGACCCCCGGTACCGTGCAGTGCGAGCGTCAGGTTGAAGGTGCGGCCCAGCCCGCGATCTTCGGCGGCGCGACCCCGACCGACAACTCGGGCACAATGCAGTTCGTCCAGATCCGCTATTCGGGCTTCGTCCTCTCGGGTGACAGCGAGCTCCAGTCGCTCACCACCGGCGGCACCGGATCGGGCACCACGCTCAGCAACATCATGAGCTACAACAGCTCGGACGACGGGGTCGAGTTCTTCGGCGGCCGGGTCAACATCAAGAACCTCGCCGTCGTCGGCGCGGAAGACGACTCGCTCGACGTCGACACCGGGGTGAAGGCGAACATGCAGTTCGTCGTTGCGGTCCAGCGCGCAGGCGCAGGCGATACGATCCTCGAAGGCGATTCGACCAATGGCCTCGAAGACCAGACCCCGCGCAACAACCTCAATCTGGTCAACGCGACGCTGATCCAGCGCCGCACCGGCGACCAGGTGCTGCGCATGCGTGGCGGGATGGACGCCACCGTGGCCAACACCGTGGTGGTCGACCAGTCCTCGGGCACGCCGTGCCTGCGGATCGACCAGACCCAAACCACCCGCGCAGCCAATGCCGGGCTTGATGAACTGGGTGCTCCGGTGTTCCGCTCGACCGTGCTCGGCTGCGCCACCGCATTCCGCGCGGGCAGCAGCGGCGTGACGCTGGAGAACACCCGCGACATCTTCAACGCGGGCACCAACAACAACGCGGCGTTCACCGCCACGCTGTCGATGAACTTCGCCAACGGGGCCAATGAAACGGCGGTTCCGGCGTTCAACCCGACTGCGCTGTCGAGCTTCTTCGAAGCCGTCAGCTACATCGGTGCGATCAGCGGCGCGAGCGACACCCGCTTCCAGGGCTGGACTTGCAATTCGGCGGCCGCAAACTTCGGCGGCACCAGCAACACCGGCGTCTGCACCTCGCTCCCGGTCTACAGCTGACCGGACAATGACCGGAGGGAGGCGCCTCGCTCGCAAGCGGGTGCCTCCCTCTTCGTTTATGGGCCGCAACCGGCCTCAACCACTGCACTGATCCAGTTCCACAAAGGGGCCCACTACAATGTCCAATGGTAAGCGGTTGGCGGGGCTGCTTCTGCTGTCCACCGCCCTCACCTATCCCGGCGCCGCACTGGCGCAGGACGCCGATCCGGCGGCAGCGGACCAGCAGCCAGCGCCGGTCGAGGAAGAGGAATTCGACCAGCCGGACATTTCCGTGCCTGGCGGCGAGATCATCGTCACCGGTCGCCGCAACCAGGATATTACCCGCAGCGCCACGCAGGTCGTCTCGGTCCTCTCGACCGAAGCCATCGCCCGCACCGGCGAAGGCGATATTGCCGGCGCGCTGGGGCGCGTCACCGGCCTGTCGGTGCAAGGCAACGGCTTCGTGTTCGTGCGCGGCCTGGGTGACCGCTATTCGCTTGCGCTGCTCAACGGCTTGCCGCTGCCTTCGCCCGAACCGCTCAGCCGCGTGGTCCCGCTCGACATCTTCCCGACCGACGTGATCGCTTCCAGCCTGGTGCAGAAGACCTTCTCCGCCAACTACCCCGGCGAATTCGGCGGCGGGGTAATCAACCTCACCACGGTCTCGATCCCCGACGAAAGCTTCGTGAAGATCAGCGCCGGGGTCAGCGGCGACAGCTTCACCACCTTCAACAACGGCCTCGCTTACTACGGCTCGGACTATGACTGGTTCGGGTTCGACGACGGCACCCGCGATGCCCCGCCTGCGCTGCAATCGTTCTTTGACTCGGGCCTCAGGATGAGCGATCCCGATGTCGACCAGCAGGCGATCCTCAAGCAGCTGGGCAATCCAAACCTGATCCTGCTTCAGAAGAACAACCAGATCCCGGCCAACTGGTCGGGCGGGATCACCGCCGGGACTTCGTTCGACTTCGGCGACGACGGCCGCTTCGGGGTGATCGCCACCGCCTCGCTCAGCAACAAGTGGCGCAGCCGCGACATCATTTCGCAGTCGGCGATCAACGCCGATCTCGATCTCGACAGCGATTTCCGCGAATTCGTGACCGACAACCGCATCCAGGTGAACGCCCTGCTCGGCTTCGGGCTGGAGCTGGGCGAGCACAAGTTCCGCGTGACCAACCTCTACATCCGGGATTCGCTCAAGCGTGCCGGCCTCGCCATCGGCGAAGACCTGCAGGACGATGACAGCGTGCAGGAACAGACCACCGGCTGGTTCGAGCGGCAGCTGATCAACGCGCAAGGCGTGGCCGAACTCGAATTCGGCGAGCTGAGCGTGGACCTGCGCGGCGGCTATGCCCAGACCCGGCGCGAGGCGCCGTATGAGTATACCTTCACCTACGAGCGCCGCAACACGCCCGGCCTGCTGGGGGATGCGTTCCTCAACCTGCTCGACCGCCAGACCGGCGGGGCTTCGGTCGCGTTC
>JAHDXX010000010.1:0-9147 GCA_023384025.1 Sphingomonadaceae bacterium | reverse complement strand
GAGGAGAACCTCTATTACGGCGGGATCGACCTCAGCTACCCGGTGACGGACTGGCTGCGCCTGACGGCGGGTTATGCCTATACCGACACCAGGCGCGTATCCGAACGGCGCGAGTTCCTCGTCAACGCCAGCACCGATTTCGATGACGCGGTCGGCCTGCTGCGGCCCGATCTGTTGCTGGGCGATGCGATCATCGAGTTTTACAACATCGGCCTGATCGAAAGCACCCAGTCCGACCCGGCCTTTGCCGCCGGGCTCGAAATCCAGGCGGGTTACCTGCAAGGGCGGTTCGAACCCGGCGCCGGCCTGACCATCGATCTGGGTGTGCGTTACGAGGATGCCACACAGCGGGTTGATCCGGTCGAAGTGTTCGCGGTGCCGACCAATTCGGCGACCTCGACCTTCCTCGCCAACGATTACTGGCTTCCGGCCGCAACCGTGACCTGGGAGATCACCGACAGCCTGCAGGCGCGGCTCAACGCATCGAAGACGATTGCCCGCCCGCAGTTCCGCGAGCTGATCTTCCAGACCTATTTCGACCCGGAAACCAACCGCCAGTTCAACGGCAACCCCAGCCTGGTCGACAGCCGGCTGACCAATGCCGAAGCGCGGCTCGAGTACTACTTCGGGCGCGGCAACCGGGTGTCGCTGGCAGGGTTCTACAAGGACATCGACCGCCCGATCGAGGTGTTCTCCAGCTTCTCCGACAACGACCAGATCAGCGGCTTTGCCAATGCGCCCAAGGCCACCCTCTACGGCGCGGAGTTCGAAGCCCAGGCGACCATCCCGACGATGGACTGGGGCGGCTGGTTCGAGAACAAGCAGATTGTCGCGGTGGCAAACTACACCTTCACCAAGTCGGAACTGAAGGTGTCGGCGGCCGATATCGCGCGGGTCTTCCCGTTCGCCGACCAGCCCGCGACCAACTTCTTCCGCGATGGCGTGCCGCTGACCGGCCAGTCCGATCACATCGCCAACTTGCAGCTGGGCCTCGAGAACCAGGACACGCTGCAGCAGTTCACCCTGCTCATGTCCTACGCCAGCGAGCGCGTCACCAGCCGCGGCACCGCCGCCCTGCCGGACATCATCGAGAACCCGGGGCTGAAGGTCGATTTCGTCTACCGTCAGGCGCTCGACCTGTTCGGTCAGGAATTCGAGCTCAAGGCCGAAGCCCGCAATATCTTCGGCCGCGACAATTTCGAATACCAGACCAACGGCACCAACCGGATCGAGATCAACACCTACGAAGTGGGCCAGAGCTTCTCGCTCTCCGTCTCGACCGAATTCTGATCCTGCTGTCGGGGGCGCCGGTCAAGCGCCTCCGCTCCACCCGCCTGGGCCGCTCTTCCGGAGCGGCCCGTTTTTTTCAGGCTCAGATCAGATCGAAAACGTAGCCGAGTGAGCGCACGGTGCGCAGCGGGTTGCCCGCACCGGCCTGCTTCAGCGCGCGGCGCAGGCGGCCGATCCACACATCGACGGTGCGTTCGTCAATCGGCGGCTCCTGCTTGCCCAGCCCGGCGATCAGCTGCTCGCGCGAGAGGACCTGGTTGGGATTGTCGGCAAAGAAGCGCAGCAGGCGGAACTCGTTCGGCCGCAAGGCAACCGGCGTTCCGGCCCAGCGCGCCTGCAAGGCGGTCATGTCAATCACCAGCGGCCCGCGCTCCAGACGCTGGGTGGCGTGGCGCGGCAGTGGGTCGCCCTGCAGGGCGAGGATACGGTCGAGCACCCGCGTCCGGTCGAGCGGGCCGACCATGTAGTCGTCGGCTCCGGCCTTCAGCGCGCGGCGCCGGTCGTCGGCATCGTCGCTTTCCAGCACCATGGTGACATGGGCATCGGCCATTCGCTGGTCGGCCCGGATGCGGCGGCACAGTTCCAGCCCGGCGAGATCATCCATCACCCAGTCGACGAACACCCACATCGCCCCGTCGACCACCGGGTGCGGCCCTTCTGCCTGCAAGCGCGCAAACGCGATCCGCCGCCCGTCGTGAACGAAGTCGTCGAGCGTATCGCCCAGATCACTGGTGAGGAACACGTTGATTACGGTCACTGGCGCATATCCCTGTTCGCTCAGGGATTGCCGCCGCATTGTGACGCGCTGGTGACAGATGCGCCCCCAAGTCGCGCGGGAACCGGTTCGCCCTCCCCAACGTTTGGTAATCGTGGGCAACATCGAACTCGACCACTATCTGATCACTGGTCGATTTCTGGCCGGGCGTTGCCGCGATGGCCTTGGCGATTCGGCGCGCGCTGCGATCGAGAACCTTTTTGCGGCGCCGGAGAGCGTGGCTGATGGCGCGCTGCTGGCCGAAGCCTTCGCCCCGGTCGATACGGTCGCGATCCTTGTCGACGGCTTCGTCCTGCGGGTCATTGCGGACGATGCCGGGCGCACCATCGTCGGAATCCAGATGCCGGGCGACCTGATCGATCTTCCTGCGCTGGGCCTCGGCTATCTCGATCACGACCTCGTCGCGCTCGGCCCGGTCACCCTCGCCCGGACCGGGCAGGCGCAACTGACCGATCTGGCACTGGCCAATGGCGAGGTCGGCCGCGCCCTGTGGGTCGCAAGCCAGCTCGATGGAACGATCCAGCGGCAGTGGGCCGTCAAGCTCGGACGGCTCAAGGCCTCGCGCCGCGCGGCGCGGGTTCTTGCCGAACTGTGGTGCCGGCTGGAGTTGATCGGTCTGGCCCATACCACCGGATACTACATCCCGCTGACCCAGCAGCACCTTGCCGACATGTGCGGCACCACCGCCATCCACATGAACCGGGCGCTGGGGGAGCTTCGCCGACTGGAGCTGGCCGATGTCCGGCGCGGGTTCGTGACCGCAGCGGACCGCGCGGCGCTGGAAGACTACGGCCAGTTCCGCCATGACTACCTCACCGCGCGCAAAATTGCCCACGCCAATGTGAGCGACATGGGGATTTCTCACATTACGATGTGATTCCGTCTTGCTCGGGCCAAAATCCGGCTCTATTCGGGCCTCATGAGCACATTGAGCCCCCAGTCCGCCCGCGAACGCATCGAAGCCCTGATCCAGACTGGCGTGACCTCCCGCGCCGGGATTGCCCGTGCTGCCGGGCTCCATGCCAATTCGTTGCGCGACTGCCTTGAGAGCGACTGGAACCCGACCGCCGAAACGCTCGGCAAGCTCGAAACCTTCTTCCTCGCGCATGATGATCGCCCGGTGCTGGCAACGATCGAGGAAATCATCGACGAGGCCCGCAACGGGCGCATGTTCGTGCTGGTCGACGACGAGGACCGCGAAAACGAAGGTGACCTCGTCATCCCCGCGCAGATGGCGACCCCGCAGGCGGTCAACTTCATGGCCACGCACGGGCGCGGCCTGATCTGCCTCACCATGACTCGCGCGCGTTGCGATGCGCTGGGCCTCGAACCGATGAGCCGCAACAACCGCACGCGCCACGCCACCGCTTTCACCACCAGCATCGAGGCGCGCGAGGGCGTGACCACCGGCATTTCCGCCGCTGACCGGGCGCGCACGATCAGCGTGGCGATCGATTCCAGCAAGGGCGCAGACGATATCGTCACCCCCGGCCATGTGTTCCCGCTGGTCGCGCGCGACGGCGGCGTACTGGTCCGCGCCGGTCACACTGAAGCCGCAGTCGATATCTCGCGCCTGGCCGGGCTCAATCCGTCGGGCGTGATCTGCGAGATCATGAACGATGACGGCACCATGGCCCGGATGGACGACCTGGTCGCCTTTGCCCGCAAGCACGAGCTCAAGATCGGCACCATCCGCGACCTGATCGCCTACCGTTTGCGGCACGATCACATGGCCGAAATCCGGGCTGAGGCCCGTTTCACCAGCCGCCATGGCGGCGACTGGACCGCGATCGCGTTCTACAACACCGCCACCCGGACCGAGCAGATCGTGCTCAAGAAGGGCCATGTCGACCCTGCCCGCCCGACGCTGGTGCGGATGCACGCGCTCGATATCTTTGACGATATTTTCGGGGTGCAGCGCGGCGAAGACCAGATCCTCGCCAAGTCGATGGAGATCATCGGGCGCGAAGGCGCCGGCATTATCGTGATGATCCCGCGCGCCAGCAGCGACTTCTTCTCCGACCAGGTCAAGCGCCTGAAAGGCGAACCGACCGAACCGATGGACCAGCTGCGCGACTACGGCGTCGGTGCGCAGATCCTCAACATGCTCGGCGTGCACGAGATGGAGCTGTTGACCAATTCCGACCGCTCGCTGGTCGCGCTCGATGGCTACGGCGTCTCGATCATCGGCAAGCGCCCGATCGATCTTGACTGACAGGCTGGCGCGCGGGACACGTGCGGGCATGGTCCGCCTTGTCCTCGCGCTATTTGCGCTGTTCTCTTTCTCACCCGTCCGCGCGGCGGAGCCCGCCGATACCGGTCGCCTGATCGAGTACCGCGAGGTACAGGCAGCGGGCCTGCCCAAGCAGCGGCTGACGATCTGGCTCCCGCCCGGGTACGACCGCGACACCGCGACACGCTACCCGGTGTTGTACATGCACGACGGGCACAACCTGTTCGATGTGGCCAATTCGAACTTCAACAAGATCTGGGCGGCAGACAAGGCCATGCTCACGGCGGGCGCAGATGGCACGGTGCGCCCGCACATTATTGTCGGTGTGTGGGCGCCGGGTGCAGACCGCTATCGCCAGTACCTCCCCCGCCCCGCCTACGACGCCGCCCCGCCCGCCTTGCGCGCGCAGATGGACACAATCGCCAATGGCCCGGTGGTGTCCGATGCCTATCTCGCATGGCTTGCCGGGCCGCTCAAGCAATGGGTCGACACGAGCTTCCGCACCCTGCCCGGCCGCGATGACACCGCGATCGCCGGCTCCAGCATGGGCGGTCTGATGAGCTGCTACGCCTTTATCGAGCGGCCCGACATCTACGGCCGCGCGGCCTGTGTCAGCAGCCACTGGCCCGCCGCAGACCCGACCGCACCGGACCGCGACAATGCCGCCCTCGCCGCTTACTGGCGCGGATGGTTCGCTGCCAACCTCGGCAAGGCGGACGGACGCCGCCTGTGGCTTGACCATGGCACCGCCACGCTCGATGCCTACTATGCGCCCTACCAGCAGGAGGTCGACGCCGCGATTACCGAGGCCGGTTGGGTGCGCGGCAGCGAGTGGGAGAGCAAGGTCTACGAAGGCGCCGAGCACGAGGAAAACGCCTGGGCCGCGCGCCTGCCCGAGATCTTCGGCTGGTTGCTGGCGGAGTAAGGTTGGCTCTCTGTGGCTGGAGTTGTGGCTGGCCTTCGACAAACTCAGGCTGAGCGGGCGTTTGGAATCAACGGCACCGAACTTTTCCCAACATCCGCTCAGCCTGAGCCTGTCGAAGGCCACGCACAAAGGCTAGCCCAGCGCACTTCTCACCCCTGCCGGTTCCTCGCAAGGATCGAGACTAGTACCCAGTCCCCGGCAATCAGCGCCTCCTTCTTGGCCCGACTCCACCCCTTGATCTGATGTTCGGCCGCGAAGGCATCGTCGCGGGTGCCGAAATTCTCGCACCAGACCAGGTGCACCGGCAGGCGTTTGGCCGTATATCCACCCAACGCACCGGACTGATGCTGCGCCAGCCGGAACTCTATGTTGTCTGTATGGCCAGCATAGTAACTGCCATCGTTGCAGCGCAGAAGGTAGGCGTAGAAGGCCATTCCATTGGGCTACTGTGGTGGCTGGCCTTCGACAAGCTCAGGCTGAGCGGATGTTTGCATGAGCCCTAATCACACGGCCCCCACAACCCAATCCTCTACCCCGCCACCCCGCAGTGCTGCGCCACGTAGTCCGCGTGCGTTGGCAATCCACTGACCGCCTTTTCCACCAATCGCCGAACGTCGCCCATGAACTGGCCGAGTTGCGTCGCTTCAAGCCGGTCCGCCATCGGGTTGTAGTCCGCGGGGGTGATCCCCTGCCCGAGCATGACCTGGACCCAGCTCGCCTCGCGGAACAGGTCGTCGACATCGCGCCCCAGACGGCCCGAGGCAGCGAAGAGTTCGATCTTGCGGGTGAGCGATTCCGGCACGTTCATGTGCTTGCAGTAGCGCCAGAACTCGGTGTCCTCGCGGTCGGTGCGGTGGTAGTGGAGGATCAGGAAATCGCGGATCTGGGCGAATTCGGCCAGGGTGCGGCGATTGTACTCTGCCCGGTCCTCCTCGCGCACCACGGAGCGCGGGAACAGCTCGATCAGGCGGCTGACGTTCGACTGGATCAGGTGGATGCTGGTCGATTCCAGCGGTTCGAGGAACCCGCTCGCCAGCCCCAGCGCGACCACGTTGTGCGCCCAGAACTGCTTGCGGTGGCCGGTGGTAAAGCGGATCGGGCGCGGATCATCCAGCGCCGGCGTATCCAGATTGGCAACCAGTGTGTCCGCCGCCTCATCGTCGGAGATAAAGTTCGAGCTGTAGACATGCCCGTTGCCGGTGCGGTGCTGGAGCGGGATGCGCCATTGCCAGCCTGCGGTCCGCGCAGTGGCGCGGGTGTAGGGCGGCAGGTCGGGCAGGCGCTCGCTCGGTACCGCCATCGCTCGGTCGCACGGCAGCCAGTGTGACCAGTCGCTGTAATCCACCCCCAGTTCCTGCCCCAGCAGCAGCGAGCGGAAGCCGGAGCAGTCGATGAAGAAATCGCCCTCGACGCGCTCGCCGCTGGCCAGCACCACGGCGGTGACATCGCCGCTCTCGCCATCGCGCTCGACGCTCTCGATCGTCCCTTCCTGCCGGGTCACGCCAAGTTTTTCCGCATAGGCACGCAGGTAGCGGGCATAGAGGCTGGCGTCGAAATGGTAGGCATAGGCAAGGCCCGTCATCGGGGTGTTGCCGACCCGCTCCAGCTTGCCGAACCGGTTCTGGTCGGCGGCGCGCTGATGCAGCGAATAGTCCCACAGGCTTTCCTTGCCCCCCGCCATCGCGTGGCGGCGCCAGTAGTGGTGAAAGTGGACATTACCGAGATTGATCCCGGTATCGCCGAAGGTGTGGAGGTAGCGCGAACCCGGTGCAGACCAGCCCACGAACTCGATCCCCAGCTTGAACGTGCCCTGCGTCTGGCGGACGAAATCGTGCTCGTCGAACCCGAGAATGGAATTGAGGCGAATAATCTGCGGGATCGTCGCCTCGCCGACGCCGACGGTGCCAATCGCATCGGATTCGACCAGCGTGATTTCCAGCCGCTCGCCCAGCAGCCGCGCAAACGCCGCAGCGGCGATCCACCCGGCGGTGCCGCCACCCACGATCACCAGTTTGCGGATACCGGGTTCAGTCTGCATCAGTCAGGTTCCTGCGTGTGTCGCGTGCTCTTTTATGCACCAGGCGGGCGGAAAAAGGCATTGATGGTGAGCCGCCCTTCGCGCGGATCGGACGAAAGCGGCGCTGCATTGTCGATCACGCCGCTATGCAGCACGTTGCCGCGATAGAATACCGCCTGGTTGAATGCGCCATCAGTCGCGTGGATGCGTTCGAAATGGGGGGCGCCGTCGGTGACGTAGGCGGCGGGCGGCATGCCGTGCTGCGCGATCTCGCCTTCGAGTGTGGCCTTGTAGCGCGGCCAGTCAGCGGCAGTCAGCGCCTCCAGCCCGGTCGACTTGTGGCGGAAGAACGCGGTTCCGCCATGCCCGGTACGGTGGAGATAGAGCATCATCGCCACCTGGCGCGGATCGGTGCCATCGACATGGGGCAGGCGCTGGATCGGGTGCAGACGGTCCGGCGGCAACGAGACGATCGAATACCACGCCTGCATGGTCCACAATCCCCCAGTCTCGCCGAAGGCCTGCGACAGGAGCGGCGAGAGCTGCTCGACCCATTCGCGACTCGTCCCCGGATCAAGCGGCGCCCGCAGGCCGGGATACTGCGGCGTGATTTCTGCAAATTTCTGCAAACTTGCAGAAGCTATCGCCTCATCCGGCCGCTCGAGGAACGCCGAAGCGCGGACAAATTCATGCTTTTGCGGGGAAAAATGCCCGAACTCGGCTGCTGCCAGTGAATTCGTATTCGCTCGATGCATGCCGATCCCGATCCCGCGCCGTCCTCGCGCCAGGGGCACGCTAACAAATTGTGCGGGCCATTCCAACTCGTGCGAGACTCTGAGATTTAATATCTTTTTATCAGTATGTTAAAGAGGCACCGCGAAGTCCCACAGCCTCTGGCCGCGAGCGCCAGCGACAGGAATTCCGTACCTGTGGCAGGATGACAACAGAACCCCGCCCTTCGCGCAACCAACCGGAACGCCTGGACCTCGCGCTATAGTATATCCCCTTGTTTTTCATGTCTTATTATCGACGAGGATTCACGGATAGCGGCCCTGTGCATTTCCGATTTACCTGCAAGCCCTGCTGCGCTATGAAAAAACCTGCAAACACGTAGAAAACGCGTTTTCTGGGGAGGCTTTCAATGAAATCGAGTCGTTTCACGTTCCAGTCGCGCCTGCTGAGCGGGGCTGCCACCGGCGTCGCCCTGCTGGCGACTGCCATGCCCGCCATGGCGCAGGACGCTGCCGCACCGGCAGAAGAGGAAGACGCGATCGTCGTCAGCGGGATCCGCGCCGCGATCGAAAACTCGCTCGATGCCAAGCGTGAATCGGCCGGCATCATCGAAGTGATCTCGGCGGAAGACATCGGCAAGCTGCCCGACCTGTCGATCGCTGACTCGCTCGCCCGCCTGCCCGGCGTCACCGCCCAGCGCGTGCGCGGCCGCTCGCAGCAGATCTCGATCCGCGGCCTCGGCCCGGACTTCTCGCTCGCCCTGCTCAACGGCCGCGAAGTCGTTTCCTCGGGCAACAACCGCGGGATCGAATTCGACCAGTTCCCGAGCGAACTGATCGCCCAGGGCATCGTCTACAAGTCGCCTGACGCCACGCTGGCAGCGACCGGGATTGCCGGCGCGGTCGACCTGCGCACGATCCGTCCGCTCGACTACAAGGAAACGCTGATCAACGTCTCGGCGCGCGGCGTCTATAACGACAGCGGCAAGCTGAACCCCGACTTCAGCGACAAGGGCTATCGCCTGTTCGCTTCCTACATCGACCAGAACGATGACGGCACCGTGGGCTGGTACCTCGGGGTCACCCACCAGTCGAACCCGACGCACTTCGTCAGCCGCGAGCTGAAGACCAACCGCAACCAGGTCTCGCGCACGGCCGCTGGCGTGATCTACCCGG
>JAHDXX010000277.1 GCA_023384025.1 Sphingomonadaceae bacterium | reverse complement strand
TCAGCTCGCGCTGGGTCAGTGCGCCCTTGTCGCCGAGCACGGCCATGACCCGCCATTCAGGTATCTTCAGCCCGAACTGCTCGCGATAGACCTCGGCAATGCGGTCACTGACCGCGTTGGAGGCGATCGACAGCTGGTAAGGCAGAAACTGGTCGAGCCGTAACGAGGCCTCGGGTGAATCGGTCATCCACTGGTTTCTAGGGCAACCACTTCGCCTGACAAGCCCGTCGCTCTCTCCCGCCGGTCAGACGTAGCCGGGCTCGTCCCACCAGGGGTAGAAGTCGGGCATGTCCGCGCTGACCGTATCGGGATAGGCAGGCGCGCGCTTCTCGAGGAAGCTGGCGATGCCTTCCTTCGCGTCATTGCTGCGGCTGAGGCGGTAGATCGAACGGCTGTCGACGCGGTGCGCCATCATCGGGTGCTCGGTTGCGGCGAGGCGCCACAGCATCGCCCGGGTCATGCTGACCGAGACGGCCGAGGTGTTGTCGGCAATCTCGCGCGCAATCGCCCGCGCCGCGTCCATCAGCTCCGCCTGCGGGTGGACCGAGCGGACCAGCCCGCGGTCGAGCGCTTCCTGCGCGTCGAACAGGCGCCCGGTCATGCACCATTCGAGCGCGGTCTGGAGCCCGACTGCGCGCGGCAGGAACCAGCTCGAGCACGCCTCGGGCACGATCCCGCGGCGGGCGAACACGAACCCGAAGCGGGCGTTGTCGCTGGCGAGGCGGATGTCGAACGGCAGCTGCATGGTCGCGCCCACCCCGACAGCCACTCCGTTGCAGGCGCCGATCAGCGGCTTCTTGGAGTTGTACAGCCGCAGCGTCAGCCGCCCGCCGCCATCGCGCACGCGCTCGTCGGCGAGGTCGCTGACCGGGTTCGGGTCGGAGAACACGTGCCCCCCGCCTTCCGGCGTCAGGTCGGCCCCGGCGCAGAACGCGCGCTCGCCATGCCCGGTCACGATCACCGCGCGTACGCTGTCATCGGCGTCGGTGTCGTCCATTGCAGCGATGATCTCGTCCATCATCGTGCGGGTGAAGGCGTTCATCTTGTCCGGCCGGTAGAGCGTCAGAGTGGCAATGCCATCGGCCTTGTCGAGCCTGATCTGGGTGTATTCGGTCATGGAAGCTCCCCTCCGGTGGTCGCTCCGTACGGAGACATGGACCACATGTTACACAGTCCTGGGACAAAAAAATCCGCCGCGCCCGAACCGTGAAGCCAGGTCACGGGACGGGAGCGGCGGATCATCATTCGGCCATCCTAACCGGTGTGCCACCGAGTAGGAAAATCATTTCCTGCACCTTAGCGCGGAGCCATCCGGATGGCCCCGTCGAGACGGACATCTTCGCCGTTGAAGTAGCCGTTCTCGATCATGGCCAGCGCCAGCTTCGCGTACTCGCCGGGATCGCCGAGGCGCTTGGGGAACGGCACCGAGGCGCCCAGCGCATCGCGCACGTTCTGCGGCGCGCCCTGCAGCAGCGGGGTGTCGAAAATGCCGGGCAGGATGGTGTTGATGCGGATCGCCTCGCTCGCGAGGTCGCGCGCGATCGGCAGGGTCATGCCGACCACGCCGGCCTTCGAGGCCGAGTAGGCAACCTGCCCCATCTGGCCATCTTCCGCCGCAACCGAAGCGGTGTTGACGATCGCCCCGCGATCACCGTCTTCCTGCGGGTCGAGCGTCATCATGCCCGCCGCCGACATGGCGATGCAGCGGAACGTGCCGACGAGGTTGATCTGGATCAGCCAGTCGAACGCGGCCGGCGGATAGAACGCGATCGAGCCGTCATCCTTCTTGCGGCTGGCGGTCTTCATCGCCGCGCCGGTACCGGCACAGTTGACGAGGATGCGTTCCTGGCCGTGGGCTTCGCGCGCCTTGGCGAACCCGGCGGCGACGCTGTCGTCGCTGGTCACGTTCACTTCGCAGAACACGCCGCCGATTTCCTCGGCCACGGCCTTGCCCTTCTCTTCCTGCAGGTCGAAGATCGCGACCTTCACGCCCTTGGCAGCGAGCGCGCGGGCGGTGGCGGCACCGAGGCCGGAAGCGCCGCCGGTAACCACGGCAGCAACGGTGTTATCGAGTTTCATATAGTCTCTCCGTCGTTGTTCCCCTCCCGCTTGCGGGAGGGGTTAGGGGTGGGTGCGAGCGCAGCGAGCCATATGTCCGACTGGCCCACCCCCGGCCCCTCCCGCAGGCGGGCGGGGAGAAAGGATAACAAAGCCTCGACGATGGTCACGTTGGCGACACCGCCGCCTTCGCACATCGTCTGCAGGCCATACTTCTTGCCCCGCGCGCGCAGGGCGTGAACCAGCGTCGCCATCAGCTTGGTGCCGCTGGCGCCGAGCGGGTGGCCGAGCGCGATCGCGCCGCCGTTGACGTTCAGCCGGTCGGGGTCAGCCCCGGTATGCTTGAGCCAGGCAAGCGGGAACGAAGCGAAGGCCTCGTTCACTTCGAACAGGTCGATATCGCTGATCGACATGCCCGCCCGCTCCAGCGCGCGGTCGGTCGCGAACAGCGGCTCTTCCAGCATGATGACCGGGTCGCCCGCGGTCACCGTGAGGTTGTGGATGCGCGCCAGCGGCGTGAGGCCATGCGCCTTGAACGCCGCTTCCGACACCACCAGCACCGCGCTGGAACCGTCACAGATCTGGCTGGAGCTGGCGGCGGTCAGCGCGCCTTCGGGGTTGATCAGCTTGACGCCGGCAATCCCATCCAGCGTGGCATCGAAACGGATGCCTTCATCGACGGTGTGCAGCTGCGCGCCATCGGCGGTCTCGATCTCAACCGGCACGACTTCACGCTCGAACGCGCCGGCCTTGGTCGCGGCAATCGCCTTCTCGTGGCTGGCAAGGGCAAACCGGTCGAGATCGTCCTTGGAAAAGCCGTGCTTCTTCACGAGCATTTCCGCGCCCATGAACTGGCTGAACATCACGCCCGGGTACTTGACCTCCAGCCCGGCCGACTTGTAGTGCCCCATGCCTTCCTTCATGTGGAAGGTGGCATTGCTGCCCATCGGCACGCGGGTCATGCTTTCGATGCCCGCCGCGATGACCACGTCCTGCACCCCGCTCATC
>JAHDXX010000009.1:27319-27660 GCA_023384025.1 Sphingomonadaceae bacterium | reverse complement strand
CCTGTCGGAGCGTCGCAACGCTTCGGTCCGTCAGTACCTGTCGGGCCGTGGTATCCCCGATGGCCGCATCAGCAGCCAGGGCTTCGGCGAAAGCCAGCTCCGCGTTCCGACCGCCGATGGCGTGCGCGAACTGCAGAACCGTCGCGTGGAAATCACTTACGGTCCCAACTCGGGCATGTAAGTTTCCCGCAAGCGGAAAAAAGATTAAGGGGCCGGAGCAATCCGGCCCCTTTTTCGTTGGGGTCATGTTCACGCCAAGCCGGAGACCACGATGCCCGCGAAGTCCACCATTGCCAGCCTTGCCAGTGCCACTGCCCTGTTCGCTCTCGGCGGGTGCTCCA
>JAHDXX010000009.1:23498-27309 GCA_023384025.1 Sphingomonadaceae bacterium | reverse complement strand
CTTTCGAACGGACTGCCCGCCGGCACCGTGCAACTGCTTGCCAGCGGTGACAGTGTGACCCTGGTGGTCGCGGCAACAGGTGTGGCTCAGGGCCCACGCGGCTTCCACCTCCACACCAAGGGCGAATGCACCCGGCCCGATTTCACCTCGGCCGGTGGCCACCTCAACCCGCTCGGTCGCACCCATGGCAAGGAATCTGCGGGCGGGGCGCATGTGGGCGATCTGCCGAATCTGGTGTTCGACAGCCGCCAGACCGCCACCTTGACTGTCGCGCTGCCAGGCACCCGGGCAGAAATCGAGCAATGGCTGTTCGATGCCGACGGTACTTCGGTGATGATCCATGCCGAAGCGGACGACTATCGCTCCGACCCGACCGGCAACGCCGGCCCGCGTGCGGCCTGCGGCGTGCTCAAGCGCAACTAGTTCAGGGCGTTCCGGCCCGGGGGAATCAGGCCGCCTGCTCCCCCGAACGCTCCAGCAATGTTGCCTCGGCCTGAGGCACAGCCCGGTACGCGTAGATCAGCAAGGCCACCGCGATCGGCGCCACGCCGATCAGCGACAGGATACCGGTCCGCAGGTCTCCCACCAGCTTGCCATCGACCATTGTGCCGGTCAGATCCGAAATCTGGCCGACCATGTAGGGCCCGAAGCACAGCCCGACCAGCGTGGTCCCGAGGAAGAACGAAGCGGTCGCCGTTCCGCGCATCCGCGGCAGCACGAGGTCCTGCGTCGTCGCTGCAGCCGCGCCGAGTGCGGCAGCGCCGAACATTCCGGCAAGGAAGTTCATCACGTAGAACAGCGGGACGTTATCGGTAGAGTAACCGACCCAGATCGGCACTACCGGCGCGATGACCCCGAACAGGATCACCAGCACCCGGCCGGCTGGATTGCGTGCCCGCAAGGTGTCGGCCAGCTTGCCGCCAAGGATCACCCCGAGGAAACCACTCACCGCGCCGTTCGCGCCGAGCACGAAGGCGAGTTCGCTCTTCGGAAGGCCGAGCACCTGTTCGGCATAGGGTGCCGACCAGAACGCCAGCGCATAGGCCGCCAGCGACACCATGCCGTACCCAAGTGTGGTACATATGAATGCTGGCGTGCCCCAGATCAGGCGGAAGGTCGGCGGGTCTTTCTCGCGCAGCACGCAGGCCCATGAGAACACCGCGTAATAGCCCAGAGCAACGGCAGACCATTGGGGCAGATTGCCGGTCAGGCCGATCATCACCCAGGCAAACAGCGCCAGCGCGGCAGCTACCAACAGGTTGACCATGAGCGCCGAAGGTCCGCGCCGCCACGCTCCCAGCAGGGTGAAGGGAGGCACGATCGTCGACAGGTCGGCAAAGAAGTCGGCAAACGGTCGCGGCGAGCTGGGGCTGGCGACGCCATCCATCGCCCCGCGCACCGGCTCGCGCAGCGTCGCCACCCATAGCGCCACCAGCAAACCGGGCACGCCGACCGCGAGAAATGCCGCCTGCCATCCGACCAGATCCATCGGCCCGCCCCCGGGATAGGCAGCGTTCCATGCCTCGACGATCTTGGCACCGATGAAGAGCGATATCCCGCCGCCGATGTAGAGACCGGACGAGTAGATCGCGATTGCGGTCGCCCGCTGGCGTTTGGGGAAGTAGTCGGAAATCAGCGAGTAAGCCGTCGGGCTGGCGGTCGCCTCGCCGATGCCGACACCCATCCGTGCGAAGGTGAGCGTAACCTGATTGCGGGCAAAGCCCGACAGCGCAGTCATCGTCGACCACAGGGCAAGCCCGATGCTGAGCAAACGCACCCGGTTCCAGTTATCCGCGAGGCGGCCAAGCGGAATCCCGAAAAGGGCATAGAACACGGCAAAGGCCGCGCCGCCGAGAAAGCCCATGTCGCTGTCGGTCAGGCCAAGGTCCCGCTTGATATCTACAGCCAGGATCGAAATGATCTGCCGGTCGATGAAGTTGAGAATGTAGACAACGACCAGCACGCCCAGAACGTACCAGCTGTAACCGCTGGCTTCGTTCGTCTCGGTGTTGTTGGCGCCCGGTTCGGCCACTTCGTTTCTCCCTGTTCAGATCGTCGTGGCATAGCTGGTCGGATCGACCAGGCCCGCTTCTTCGAAACCCTTTTGCCGCAAGCGGCAGCTGTCGCATAGTCCGCACGCCTGACCTTCGGCTGTCGGCGCGTAGCACGACCAGCTCATACC
Organism: Sphingomonadaceae bacterium; assembly: GCA_023384025.1. GTDB lineage: Bacteria > Pseudomonadota > Alphaproteobacteria > Sphingomonadales > Sphingomonadaceae > 34-65-8. The sequence continues at coordinate 25,127 of JAHDXX010000009.1, read as the reverse complement.
CGCATCGAGGCCCAGCCGCGCCGCCTCCCAGGCAATGTCAGCCTTGCTCATGTGTTGCAATGGCGCGTGGATCCGGAAGGCCTCCCCCTCCACCCCGGCCTTGGTGCCGAGCCGTGCCATCTCCGCAAAGGCAGCGATGAACTCCGGACGGCAATCGGGGTAGCCCGAATAGTCGAGCGCATTGACCCCGATGAAGATGTCCCGCGCCCCGAGCGCCTCGGCCCAGGCCAGCGTGAGCGACAGGAACACGATGTTGCGCGCCGGGACATAGGTCACCGGAATATCCGCACCGACCCCGCCCTGCGGCACGTCGATATCATCGGTCAGCGCAGAACCGCCAAACCGGCGCAGGTCAAGCGGCAGGATGACATGGCGTTCGCACCCCAGCGACCGCGCGATCCGGGTCGCGGATTCGAGCTCGACCCTGTGCCGCTGGTTGTAATCGATGGTCAGGGCCTGGACGCGGAAGCCCTGTTCGCGCGCCAGGGCTGCGGACACCATCGAGTCCAGCCCGCCTGACAAAAGAACCACTGCGCCGGGCTGCGCCGATGTATCGCGATCCTGCATGCCAGCGGGCTAGTGGCTTTCCGCGATCCCCGCAATGCCTGAACCGGCTTCGATCAGCGGCAGGCCCCCACACGGCGTCCTTCGGCAGTGAACTGGAACGGTTTGCCGTCAGCAATGCCCTGGCTTTCGATCTGCGCGAGACTACCCGATTCGCGCCGAACGCTGGTGCGCCCGTAGCCGTTACCGGGGCAGGAATACTGCACGGTTACCTGGCCCGTTCCATCTTCCACGACATACCGGCTGCACTGCGCTTCGCCATGGCGAAGCTGGATCAGCTCGCGCCCGGTACGAAGACAGACCCGGCGCTGCTCCCCGCTGTCACGGAAGCGGACAAGCCATTCCCCGCGATCGAGCCGGTCGAGCATGGCCAGCGTCGGCGCCTGTGCGGCAACCGGGGCAAGAACCGTCAGGCTCGCCCCTGCCACAGCCGCAATGCCGACCAGCCGGTCAACTCTCAAGCGCATCGAAAACCTCCATAATGCACGGCGCATAGTGCCGAAATCGGCTGGCCTTATTCATGACATACGATGAACCGTTCGTTAGCGACGACGAACGGATTACATGTCGAGCTGGAATATCCGCGAGCAGAACGCACAATCGACCATGATGTGCCCGGCTTCGTTGCGCATCTCCGCCTGCTCTTCGACCGGGAAGCGGCGGATGACCGATTCGAAATGCGCCACCGAGCAGCGACAGCCCTTGCGGAGCGGTGTGCCGACATCGATCCTGACTTCGTCTTCCTCGTGGAACAACCGCCAGGCAATCTCTTCGAGAATCAGTGCCTGATCGAGCAATTCCTCGTGCCGGACACTGCCGGACAAGACTGCGATATGCTCCCACGAAGGGTCGTCGAAACGGACATGGAGACGCTCGCGCCCTTCCTCGCCATCGGGCAGGTGCTGGGTCAACAACCCTCCGGCAACGCATTGTCTGCCCTTGCGGCTGACGGCCAGTCGGATCAACGTCGGGACCTGCTCCGACTGGGCAAAGTAGCTTTCCACCGCCTCGGCCAGGGTTTCCCCTTCCAGCGGCACGACGCCCTGGTAGCGCCCGCCGTTGCCG
>JAHDXX010000009.1:0-23488 GCA_023384025.1 Sphingomonadaceae bacterium | reverse complement strand
TCGCCAGGTAACCGCGCCCGAACAGCGCATAAAGCGATGGGTTGGCCCCGAGCTCCACCAGCCGGTCCGCGTCGAAATCGGCATATCCGCGCAGTTCACCCGAACGATAGTCGACCACCAGCAGCCGCACAGCACCCTCTTCGGTCTGCGCCTGCATGGTCATCTGCCCCTGATCGTCCTTCAGCAGGCTGCCGACCAGCGCGGCGAGAACCAGCGCTTCGGCGAGCAAATGGGCAATCGCAGGCGGGTAGTCATGCGCGGCCAGGATTTCGTCGAGCACGCCATCCAGCCGCACGATCCGCCCGCGCGCGTCGCGCCCGGGCACCGTGAACGCGAGCACCTGGTCGGAACGGGTTTGGCTTTGTTCTGTCATCGCGCCCATATGGGGCGTGCTGCAGCGCAGCGAAACCCCCGCCTATCGATGCTCAGCCGACTCAGAGCTTCCCGAGGCACCACAGCAGGATCGATTTCTGCGCGTGGATGCGGTTCTCCGCCTCGTCGAACACCTTCGACTGGGCGCTTTCGAACACCTCTGCACTGACCTCGTCACCGACGTGTGCGGGCAGGCAGTGGAGGAAGATCGCGTCTTGCTTGGCCTGCGCCATCAGCGCCGCATCGACCCGGTAGGGTTGCATGGCAGCGAGCTTGTTGTGCGCATGCTCCTGGCCCATCGACACCCATGTATCGGTAACCAGCACGTCGGCCCCGGCAGCGGCAGCCGTTGCGTCATGGGTCAGCGTGATTTCCGCACCGCGCTCACGCGCTTGCGCGACAAAACCGGGATCTGGCTCGTATCCGGGCGGCGTCGCAACCCGCACGTTGAACCTGAACAGTCCAGCCGCCTCGATCAGCGAGTGCAGCACGTTGTTCCCGTCCCCGAACCAGGCCAGCTCCAGCCCCGGCAGCGGCTTGCCGCATTCGAGGATGGTCTGGATGTCAGCGACGATCTGGCATGGGTGCGACCGATCGGTCAGCCCGTTGATCACCGGCACATGCGCATAGTGCGCCAGTTCCTCGGCCTTGGCGTGATCGTCGGTGCGGATCATGATCGCATCGACCATCCGGCTCAGCACCCGCGCGGTGTCCGCGATGGTCTCGCCCCGGCCGAGCTGGCTCGAGCTCGAATCGAGGATCAGCGCCGAACCGCCGAGCTGGCGCATCCCGATGTCGAAGCTGACCCGGGTGCGGGTCGAGTTCTTCTCGAAGATCATCGCCAGCACATGCCCCGCAAGCGGCGCGTCGGCATCAGGCCGACCCTTTGGCCAGGCCCCCGAAGCGTCTCGGCGCGCGGCCTTGCGCGTCACCGCATCGTTCTGGATCGCTGCCAGCGCATCGGCGCCTGCGTCGGACAGATCGAGGAAATTGCGCACGACCGGCGCAAGGTCGAGCGGAGCGACCCCGCTCATCCCGCTGCTGCCTCGAAGCTGGCTGCCCCGGCAGAGAGCTTGTCGAAGAACTCGTCGATCTCTGCATCGCCGATCACCAGCGGCGGCAGGATGCGCAGCGTGTTGTCACCTGCCGCAACCGTCAGCAGCTGGTGGTTGTCGCGCAGATGGACGTAGAACGGGCGGCTTTCGACCTTCATCTTCAGACCCAGCATCAGGCCATGCCCGCGAACCAGTTCGAACAGGTCGGGGTAATTGCCGATGAACTGTTCCAGCCGCGCGCGAATGCGTTCACCCTTGTCGGTGACTTCGGCGAGGAATGCGTCGTTCGCCACGGCATCGAGCACGGCCATCCCAGCGGCCATCGCCAGCGGGTTGCCACCGTAAGTCGAACCATGCGTGCCAAGGCCCATCCCGCGCGCCGCCTTCTCGGTGGCGAGGCAGGCGCCGAGCGGGAAGCCGCCGCCGATGCCCTTGGCGGTGGCCATGATGTCCGGTTCGAGCCCGTAAAGTTCGTGCGCGTAGAGCTTGCCGGTGCGGGCAACACCGCACTGGACCTCGTCCAGCACCAGCATCAGGTCATGCTTGTCGGCCAGCGCGCGCAAGCCGTGCATGAATTCGTCCGAGGCCGGGCGGATCCCGCCTTCGCCCTGGATCGGCTCGACCAGGAAACCGGCAGTGTTCGGACCGATCGCGGCTTCTGCTCCGGCGAGATCGTCGAATTCGACATACTTGAAGCCAGCCAGCAGCGGCATGAAGCCCTTGTGCATCTTGTCCTGGTTGGAAGCGCTGATCGTCGCCATGGTCCGCCCGTGGAACGCGTTGGTGAAAGTGATCAGCTCGTAGCGTTCGGTATTCCCGGCATGCTGGTGGTAGGCGCGCGCGGTCTTGATCGCGCACTCGACCGCTTCCGCCCCGGAGTTGGTGAAGAACACCGTGTCAGCGAAAGTCTTGTCGACCAGCCGCTGCGCCAGCGCCTCGCCCTGCGGGCTGCCGTAGAGGTTGGAAACGTGCATCAGCGTTGCCGCCTGCTGCTGGATCGCGCCAATCAGGCCGGGATGGCTGTGGCCGAGCAGGTTGACCGCGATCCCGCTGGCGAAATCAAGGTAGCGGGTGCCGTCCTCGTCGATCAGGTGGCAGTGCTCCCCACGGACCGGGCGAACTCCGCAACGCGGATAGACGGGCATGAGAGGGGTGATCGACATGGGAGTTTTCCTGCTGAAGTGTGGTTCTGGTTTTTGAAACGACAAATGGCGGCCCCGGGGAGCCGCCACCTGTCGCGTTTATGTGCTGCGGCGAGGTCGATCTGGCACCGGCCCCGCCATGGCAGCGATCAATCGGAAGCGCGCACCAGATTGACCGCCGAGTGCTTGCCTCGTCGGTCGACCTCGAGATCGAACTCGTAACGCTCGCCTTCGTTGAGCCCGCCAAGGCCCGAACGCTCGACCGCGCTGATGTGCACGAAGGCATCGGGCTGGCCATCGTCGCGGACGAGGAAGCCGAAGCCCTTGGTGCCGTTGAAGAACTTGACGGTACCGGTCACGCGCTCGCCAGTCAGCTCGCGCTGCGGCGCGGCCGGCTTGCTCTCCACGGGGATGACATCGCCGACAACCTGGAGATCCTGCGCCGACACCTTGCCGCCACGGTCAACCAGGTTGAACTGCAGTTCCTGCCCTTCGGCCAGGCCTTCGAGGCCCGCGCGCTCGACTGCGCTGATGTGGACGAACACGTCCTCACCGCCGCCTTCCTGCGCGATGAATCCGAAGCCCTTCTGCGAATTGAAGAACTTTACGGTGCCCTTGCCAGTGCCGACAACCTGGGCGGGCATGCGGCTGAAGCCGCCGCCACCGCCACCGCCGCCGCCGCCCGGGCCGCGCGGACCGCCGCCACCGGGGCCGCGATCGCCGCCGCCGAAGCGGCCACCGCCGCCTCCGCCGCCGCCGAAGCGGTCACCACCGCCACCGAACCGGTCGCCGCCGCCACCAAAGCGGTCACGGCCGCCGCCGTAGCTGTCGCCGCCAAAGCCGCCGGAGGGACCACCGAACGGATCGAAACCGTCTTCACCGAAACCGTCGCGCTTGTCCCGGCCACGGCCGCGGCGCCCTTTATCGTAACCCATAAACCTGCAATTACCTTCGTCGTGCCGCTCTCATCGTTGTCACGCCTGGCGCGCGAACGACGGTCGCGCCGGACATGGTGCCGGATGGTGCTGGCGCATCCCCCCAAGCCATAGATGCTCACCATAGCGCAGAAACTGCCGCTAAGCGAACGATTTGACGGATCTGGCGCAGCGCGCGCGATTCTGTGTCTTTTGCGCCAGCACGCGGCGCTTGCCTTGCCCCGCGCCAGAGGTCAGGGGAGAAGAGAAACTTCCACCCGAGGAGCCCCGCGATGAGCCAGTTTCGTGCCCTGTCAGACCATATGATGGCGAGCCCCCAGATCACTCCGGCCGACGTTGCCGAGGCGGCGTCGCTCGGTGTCACCCTGATCATAAACAACCGCCCCGATGGCGAAGACGACGGGCAGCCTTCCGGGGCCGAGATCGAAGCGGCGGCCAAGGCAGCCGGCATCGCCTATTGCGCCATTCCGGTCAGCGGCGGCGGGTTTGCCGAACCGCAGGTCCGGGCCATGACCGAAGCGCTTGCCAGCACGGACGGGCCGGTGCTTGCCTATTGCCGCAGCGGCACCCGGTCGACATTGCTGTGGTCGCTCGCACAGGCCAGCACCGGCGGCAATCCCGACGCTATCGCTGCCGCTGCGCGCGCAGCCGGTTACGACATCACACCGGTGCGGCCGATGGTCGACATGCTCGCATCGGCGCAGGGCCATGACAAATCCTGATAGGGTTTGAAGGCTGATTGACAGCTCCGGCTCCGCGCCCGCAGGTTCTCGGGCAAGGAGGATCGGGGATGAAGTCTACTGCCATTCAGGCCGGATTGGTCGCACTTGCCTGCGCGTCACTGGCAAGCCCCGCGCAGGCTGCGGAGCCGCCACGCGACGACAGCCGCTATCTCTATGCCCTGACCAAAGAGTCGGCGGTCGATTGCGCAATGATGCAACAGACCCTGTCGACGCTGAAACAGCCCACCGACCACGAGTGGTACCGCCGCCATTTCGCCATGGCGCTGACCTGGCAAGCCGTGGCGGAAAAGCTGAATGGCGGGCCGTTGCCGGATTCGTTCTACGAGGCGCGCGCCAAAGTCCTTGAGGGCATGGAGGCACCGGGGCTGGACGACATTGCCGAGGTCGCTTTCTTCTCCCGCCCTTGCGAGGTCATGCGCAACATCCACAACGAATACTACGAGGCACTCGATAGCCTCGAGAGCCAGCACGCGGAAATCTTTGCCGACAAGGCAGCGCTGAAGAACCAGACCGGTGCAGACACTTATCCAGACCCCCCGGAGAAGAGCCTTGCTTTCGGTGACTGGAAATTCGTGGCCCGCGGCAATGCCTGCACTGCGACGCACACGTTCAAGGATGGCGCGGTGCTGAGACTGGCCTTCACCAATTTCTTCGACGGGCTGCTGGCGTTCGAGTGGAAGAAGTTGCCCAGGTTCGACAACGAGGCGGACGACTATGTCGACCAGTTCCAGCGGCATCTTGTCGGTGTCGACTACGACGAGGATACTTACGCCCGTATTCTGACGCCCGGTGTGACCTATGCCAACTTCAAGGGGACGGCCCTGTTCATCGACGGCGAAATCGTTGCCAGCCTCAACGCCGGATCAACCAGGACGCACGGCACGAGCTACTTCATGGGCGAGTCGATCCAGCGCACCTACTACCACAAGTTCCCGGCCGGACATGAAGTCACGATCAAGGTGCTGGGCAAGGAAACCCACAAGGTCTCGATCGACGACCCGGCCATGTGGAACGAGATTTCCAACTGCATGGGTCAGTATCCGTTCGGATAGAGCCTTTTCAACTCGCGTGGAGGGGGCGCGGGCCGGTACTGTGTCGTTTCAGTGAAACTGAAACAGAATTTTAGGGCCTACTTGCGGTAGTCGAGCGGCGGGTCGCGGTCTCCGAGGAGCGAGCGGTACTGGTAATCGGGTCCGCGCGAGGCGTCGAACTCGGCGCGCGCGGCCTTGCGCAGGTCAGCGTTGGTGTAGAGTTCCACCGCTGCGAGCGCCATCGCCTTGGCAGCAACCTGCGCGCCCTTGAAGCCAATCGTGGTGCCGCTCGCCGCAGCGCTCTGCCAGCTGTGCGCAGACGTTCCCGGGACCCAGGTTGCCGTGCGCACCCCAACGGTCGGTGTCGCCCACGAAACATCGCCAACATCGGTCGAACCGTATCCGAGAGTCTTGTCATAGGGCTTGATCGCTGCTGCCGGTTCGAGCGGCTTGGCCGAATCCCCGAACGACTTTGACAGTTCCCGGGCAAACGCGGCCTCGCGTTCGTCATAGATCACCCCGCCGACCTGGCGCAGCTTTGCGTCCATCATCCGGGCGAGCGCCTCGTTGACCAGCAGCGGGTTGTTGCCGTGGATAACTTCCCACTCGACGGTGGTACCCGTACCCAGCGCCGCACCGCGCGCGGCATTCTCCAGCCGGGCCCAGATGTCCTCCACCCCCTTGGTGTCGGGATGGCGGACATAATAGAATGATTCGGCCGAGTCCGGCACGACATTGGGCGCGCTGCCGCCTTCAGTGATGACATAGTGCATCCGCGCATCCTGCGGCATGTGCTCGTGCATCATGTTGGCCATCATGTTCATCGCCTCGACCCCGTCGAGCGCGGAACGGCCGCGTTCGGGCGCACCGGCAGCATGGGCCGATACACCCTTGAACCGGAACTTGGCTGACCGGTTGGCGAGGCTGGTCCGCGCGGCGGCGCTGTTCTCGTCATCGGCGTGCCAGTGAATCGAGAAGTCGACATCATCGAACAGGCCTGCGCGAACAAGATAGACCTTGCCCGAGCCGCCTTCCTCGGCGGGCGCGCCGTAGAGCCGCACCCGGCCCGGCGTCCCGGTCGCCTCGAGCCAGCGCTTGACCGCGATGGCGGCGGTCAGCGATCCGGCAGCAAACAGGTTGTGCCCGCAGCCGTGCGCGGCACCCTTCCCGTCCGTTTCGCGCACCGGCGCATCGGACTGGCTGAGGCCGGGCAAGGCATCGTATTCAGCCAGGATCGCAATCACCGGGCCACCCTTGCCCCATTCGGCCACGAACGCGGTCGGAATTTCGGCCACGCCTGATGTGATCGCGAAGCCTTCCTTGGCCAGCTCGGCCTTTACCAGACCGCTCGAGCGGTCCTCAAGGTAGCCCAGTTCCGCCCAGTCCCAGATCTGGCGCGCGACACGCGCGGTGCGGTCGTACTCCGCATCGACCAGCGCCACAGGATCAGGTGCGTTTTCCTGCGCAAAAACAGGCAAGGGCGCGGCAGCCAGGAGCAGGAACGGCAGGATCTTGCGAACAGGCATCGGGTTCTCCTCGTTACTGCCTTCCATAAGCGCGCAGGAGAGCACGGCAAGTCTCGACGCGAACTGACAGCTGTGTCAGTTAGCGAGCATGACAATCACGTTGCTGCTGCAATTCGGTGGATCGCTGCTGGCCATTCTCGCGCTCGCCTGGCTGGCGCATCGCCTGGGCCTTGGCGGCGACACCCGGATTGCCGATGAGGCCCACGCCCGCGCACTGGCCGACGAGGCCATGTGCGGATTCGAAGCGGTCGATGTGGTGATTGACCGCGCCGGCATGGGTGCTTTGCTGCGTGATGCCCACGGGCGGGTGCTGCTGCTCCGCCGCCACGGCACGCATTTCGCCAGTCGCCTGCTCGACAGCTATGCCCATGCCCGGCTGGACCGCAATTTCCTGACCCTCGCCACTGCCGACAAGCGTTTCGGCAGCGTCACCCTGGACCTTGGCCAGAAGGCGCCCGAATGGGCGGCCAGCCTGCGCCGGCTGGAGGCTCGATCCGATGCCTGACTTTTCTCCCGTCGATTACGCCGTGCCCGGCTTTGTCGCACTTGTCCTGCTGGAGATGGTGTGGGCGTGGAAGAACCGCCCCGAGGCCTATGAGCCGCGTGACACGCTGGTCAGCCTCGCCTTCGGCCTGGGCAGCACCGTGGTCGGCGCGCTGGTGGGCGGGGCGTTTCTCGCACTGTTCCTGTGGGTGTGGCAGTTCCGCCTGTTCGACCTTGGGCCTGAATGGTGGACGGTGTGGTGGGCATGGATCGCCTGCTTCGTGCTCGATGACCTCAAATACTACTGGGTCCACCGTGCCGGGCACCGGATCCGCTGGTTCTGGGCGGCACACGTCAACCACCATTCGAGCCAGCACTACAACCTGTCGACCGCCCTGCGGCAGACCTGGACCGGGCCGCTCACGCTCGGCTTCGCGTTTGCCCTGCCGCTGGTGCTGCTCGGCTTCCACCCGGTGATGATTGCAATCTGCGGCGGGTTCAACCTGATCTACCAGTTCTGGATCCACACCGAGGCGATCGGCAAGATGCCGCGCTGGTTCGAAGCGGTGATGAACACGCCGAGCCACCACCGGGTCCATCACGCCACCAACCCGCGCTATCTCGACCGCAACTATGCCGGGGTGTTCATCGTATGGGACCGGATGTTTGGCACTTTCGAGGAAGAGCGCCCCGACGAGGAACGCATCCGTTACGGCATCGTCAAGCAGCTCGGCAGCTTCAACCTGCTGTGGGCGGTGTTCCACGAATGGATCGGGATTGCGCAGGACATGTGGCGCGCGCCCTGGCGGCACAAGCTCGGCTACCTGCTGCGCGAGCCCGGCTGGACCCATGACGGTAGCCGCGAGACCAGCGACATGATCCGCGAGCGTTGGCATTCCCGGCGCTGACGCGCGCCGGGTCAGACCTCCCACCCCGATCCTGAGCCTGTCGAAGGGGCCACCCGGCCACCATAGCCTGATGGTATCATTGGTGGCCGGGTGGGGAGGCGGGGTGGGAGGTCTGACGGTTCACGCCAGTGAACCCCAATAACAGTAGCACAAGAAAACCCGATTGCAGGCGACAGCCAGCCCGCCTAACCTTTCCGTAAAGGAGAGGTCATGGACAGGTTCGACTATATCGTCATCGGTGGCGGCAGCGCCGGCAGCGCGGTCGCGGGCAGGCTGGCCGAGGATGGCACCCGCCGGGTGTGCCTGCTCGAAGCGGGCGGCAGGAACGACAACATGCTGGTCAAGACCCCCGGCTTCATGCCGTTCCTGCTCAAGAACACCAATTACCGCTACGAAACCGTGCCCCAGAAGGGGCTCAACGGCCGGATCGGCTACCAGCCGCGCGGCAAGGGGCTGGGCGGTTCCTCCGCGATCAACGCCATGGTCTATATCCGGGGCAACCGGTGGGATTATGACAATTGGGCCGCGATGGGCTGCACCGGCTGGGGCTACGACGACGTCCTGCCGTACTTCCGCAAGGCCGAGGCCAATGTGCGCGGCGCAGACGACTACCACGGCGCGGGCGGGCCGCTGTTCGTCTCCGACCAGAAATGGGCCAACCCGACCAGCGAGGCCTTCGTCGAAGCAGCAGCGCAACTGCAACTGCCGCGCAATGCCGACTTCAACGGCGCGAAGCAGGACGGCTTCGGACTGTATCAGGTCACCCAGCGCGGCGGCGAACGCTGGTCCGCCGCGCGCGCCTATGTTGAGCCGATGCGCGGGCTCCCCAGTCTCGATATCCGCACCGGCACCGTGGTCGAGAAACTGGTGATCGAACAGGGCCGGGTGAGCGGCGTCGCCATCCGGCGCGGGCGCAAGCGCGAGGTGATCCACGCCAGCGGTGGGGTGATCCTGAGCGCCGGGGCGTTCAACAGCCCGCAGATCCTGATGCTGTCAGGCATCGGCCCGGGTGACCACTTGCGCGAACACGGGATCGAGGTGGTGCTGGACAAGCCCGCCGTCGGTTCCGACCTGCAGGACCACATCGACTACGTCTCCGGCTGGCAGACCGAATCCGACGTGCCGATCGGCGACAGCCTCAAGGGCACGCTGCGTATGGCTAAGGCAATTGTCGAGCACCGGCGCAAGCGCACCGGGATCATGACCACCTGCTATGCCGAGGCGGGCGGGTTCTGGAGCGTGATGCCCGACGCCCCTGCGCCCGATGTGCAGTGGCATTTCGTGCCCGCCGTGCTGGAGGATCACGGGCGCGAGAAGGTCAAGGGGCACGGCTTCTCTGTCCATGCCTGCGTCCTGCGACCGGAAAGCCGGGGCACGGTGCGGCTCAACTCGACCGAAGCGACCGATGCGCCTCGGATCGACCCCAACTTCCTCGACGACGAGCGCGATATCGCGGTGCTGCGCGCCGGGGTACGCCTGTCGCACCGGATCGTCGATTGTCCGCCGCTGACCGGATACGGCCCGACCGACCGGCATCCGATCAATCTGGATGACGATGCCGAACTGGACCAACTCATCCGCAACCGGGCGGACACCGTGTATCACCCCGTCGGCACCTGCCGCATGGGCGCGGACGAGGCATCGGTGGTCGACCCCACGCTGAAAACGCGCGGGATCGACGGCCTGTGGATCGCCGATGCGAGCGTCATGCCCAAGATCGTCAGCGGCAACACCAACGCCCCCAGCATCATGATCGGCGAGAGGTGTGCCGAGTTCGTCAAAGCAGGTTAATTCATCCATCCAGAGCGCGAAAAAGGGCCGCAAACCGGAGTTCGCGGCCCTCTATTCGGGCTAGTTTCCGCTTAGAATTCCTTGCGGGTCGTGATGCCGATCGTACGCGGCTGTCCGACGTTGTAGCCAAGGCGCGCGCGTCCACCGCGCTCACGATCGAAACTCAGCAGTACGTTCTCATCAAGCAGGTTGTTGGCGTAAACCGCTACGCTGAGTCCATCATCGAACTCAATTCCAGCGCTGAGATTGACCAGCTGGTAGCTGTCGAGCAACAGGTCAACTGTGGTCGAGGCATTGGCAGGTGCACCACCGAACGGCAGGCCATGCACAAATGTGCGAGGATTGTTTTCCTGGTCAGCTGGCTGCGTGTAGCGCGAGCCAACGTGGGTGACCGATGCGGCGATGTATGCCTCCGCGTTGTCCCCGACAGCCCATTCATAGCTGCCGCTGGCGGCCAGCTGGAACTTGGGCACCGATGGCAGACGGTTGCCTTCGCGGATGCCCGTGGCAGCAGCAAGTGGCCCGGGCAACGTGGTATCGAACTCAGCTTCGATATAGCTGCCCGAGAGGTTGAAGTTCAGGCCATCGACAGGCGAATAGCCAAGCTCTGCCTCGACCCCTGCGGTATGCGCTTCCGGAACGTTGAACACGATCCGTGACGAGCAGCTACCTGCATCAAGCGTAACCTGGAGGTTGCTGATGTCATTGTAGAAACCAGCAGCGTTGAAGGTGAAGCCGCCACCCTGGGTCTTCACCCCGAGCTCGTAGTTCCACAACTTCTCGTCGTCATACGACTGGAAACCGCCGAACAGCGCGAGGTCCTGGGCATTGCACAGCGGCGTGTTGAGCGGGTCGTTGACCCCGCCAAGGCGGAAACCTTGCGATGCCTGGGCATTGATGGTGACATTCGGATTGACTTCGTAGCTCAGCAGCACCCGCGGGGTAAAACCACTCGACGAAGTACGATCGACCACTCCGGCGTCCCCGTTCGCAAACAGGCCTCCGGTGGTGATGATCCGCTTTTCCTTGAAGTCGTAGTAGCGGCCGCCCGCCGCCCGCTGTCAGCGTAAGGGAATCCGTCAGATCGTAGCTGGCTTCGCCAAAGATTGCGAGCTGCTTGATGTCATATGGCAGATCGGAATTGAACGGGGAATCGGCCGGAAAGCCGTTGGCTACCGCAGCTGATGTCCCGGCACCAAGAACGGCATCGGTAAAGGCATCGTAACCGGGCGTCGGGAGGCGCTGGGCGTAGACGCGGTCCACTTCGGAATAGAATCCGCCGATCAGCCACTGCAATGGCCCGGTGCTGTTCGAAGAAAGACGCAGCTCCTGCGTAATGGTTTCCAGCTTGGTCGTATCGCGCAGATTGGACGGCAGCAGAACAGCTGCATCCGGATAACCGAGATCGACGGAAACCGAGCCGGTCAGGGCGCTTGCATCGCGGCTGACCAGGATATCGCGGTTGATGTACGAGCTGACCGAGGTGAGCGTGGCCGGACCAAGATCGGCTTCGGCAGTGATGTCGAACAGGAATGTTTCGTCCTCGAATGCCTCACGCAGCAACAGATATTGCTCGCGCTCGCCGAGTTGGACTGGCGGCCGCGTGGTCGTGTCCGGATTGGCGTAGAGATTCCAGAGCTCCTGGCGATTGAAGCCATCGGCCTTGACCTTCTGGTATACGACACGCGGCGTGAGCGAAAAGCCGGTCCCGGAATCAACCGTAAAGGCGATGCGGCCGCCATAGCGTTCGCCGCCATTAATGTTTTCGCCGCCAGCTGGCCCTTGAGCGTCAATGAACCCGCCGTATCGGGTATAATAACCGACCACGCGGGAAGAGACAGTATCGCCGATAGGCAGGTTGATCGCTCCTTTCAGGTGGCCGCCCCAATCGTCCTCCTCAACCAGATTGAGGTTCGCTTCGATCGTGCCTTCCGTCACCCCGACCTGCGGCTGATTGGTGATATAGCGGATCGTCCCGCCAACCGAACCGGATCCGAACAGCGTGCCCTGTGGGCCGCGCAGAGTTTCAACCCGGTCGAGGTCGAACAAGTCGAGGTCAGGGGTGAACAGCGAGAGTGAGATGACGCTCTCGTCGAGGTAGACGCCAACCTGTTCCTTTACCCCCGGCTGGTCGCGGACAACCTGACCAGCCGAAACGCCGCGGACGGAGACCTGGCTTTGCCCGGGGCCGAGGTTCTGTACATTCAGACCAGCCACATTGCGCGACAGGTCTTCAAGGGTAGCCGCACCCGAACGCTGGATGTCTTCCTGCGTCTGCGCGTTGATTGAGAATGGTACATCCTGGATCGTGGCGTTGCGCTTGGTGGCAGTCACAACAATAACGTTACCGCCCACCGGGTCCGCAGACTCGTCCTGCGCGGCAAGAGGAACTGACAGCAGTGCGAACCCGCTGCCAAGCAAAAGCGCGCGCCGGTGTGATCGCACTGTGTTTGCGAAACTCTTCATGCTTCTCTCTCCCATTGAGCCTTGGCTCTGATGTTGTGATGAGGCCAAATGCGCGCTCTTTTGCCTTGCGGCAATGGACTAGCGTTTTTGCCAGTGAACTCGTTCGTCTGGCGTTGCGGAAATGTTACAAAAAATGGGCCGGAGCGGCTGGCTCCGGCCCTTGTTAGGCTGCGTTCGCAGGAGGAACGACGTGCGACGGGACCGGAAGGGGAGAGGATCTCCCGGCCCCGCCGAACCTGGGTAATCAGTTGTAAGCGCGCTCCCCGTGTTCGGAGATGTCGAGGCCGTTGACTTCGGCCTCTTCATCGACCCGAAGACCCACGGTCAGCTTGACAATGTATGCGGCGATCAGGGTACCGATGCCGGCCCACAGCAATGTCACGGCTACACTGAACACCTGCACACCGAGCTGGCTGGCGAGCGGGGTCGAGCCGTCGCCGGGGCCGCCCAGGAACGGCTGGTACACCACCGCCGTGCCGATCGCGCCGACGATCCCGCCGATCCCGTGGATGCCGAAGGCGTCGAGTGCGTCGTCGTAACCGAACTTGGCCTTAACCTTGGCGACGAAGTAGTAGCACACCGCCGAGGACAGGATCCCGAGCAAGATCGCACCGAACGGACCGCTGTTGCCCGCCGCCGGAGTGACCGCGACCAGACCGGCGATCACGCCCGAGCAGAAGCCCAAGGCCGAACCCTTGTGCCCGGCGAGACGCTCGATCACCATCCAGGTCAGGGCACCGGCCGCCGTGGCGACGAAGGTGTTGATCATGGCAAGACCGGCCGAACCGTCGGCTTCCAGCGCCGAACCGGCGTTGAACCCGAACCAGCCCACCCACAGCAGGCCGGTGCCAACCATGGTCATGGTCAGACTGTGCGGCATCATCGGCTCGGTCGGATAACCGCGACGCTTGCCGAGCAGGTAAGCGAGCACCAGACCCGAGATACCGGCGTTGATGTGGACCACGGTGCCGCCAGCGAAGTCGAGCGCGCCGTCCTCGAACAGCAGGCCGCCGCCCGCCCACACCATGTGTGCGATCGGGAAGTAGACGATCGTCAGCCAGATCGGCACGAATGCCATTACCGCGCTGAACTTCATGCGTTCTGCCGTCGCACCGAGGATCAGCGCAGCGGTAATGGCAGCGAAGGTCATCTGGAAGCTGACGAAAACGTATTTGCTGATCACCTCATCGGTGAAGGTTGCTGCCGTGCTGGAGGCATCCATGCCCATCAGGAAGTAGCTGCCTCCGCTGATGAACAGGCCGAGCGTGCCTTCGTAGGTGGTGTCACCGAAAGCGAGCGAGTAGCCCCACATGACCCAGATCAGCATGGCGAGCGCCGCGGTGGCGCCGACCTGCGTCATGGTGCTGAGCATGTTCTTGGACCGGGTCAGGCCACCGTAGAACAGCGCCAGGCCCGGCAGGATCATCAGCAGGACGAGAATGGTTGAGGTCATCATCCAGGCGTTGTTGCCCGGATTGGCGACCGGTTCGGCCGCTTCGGCGGCTTCCTGCGCGAAGGCAGGCATGGCGGCAAACGCTGTGAGCGCGAGCGCCCCGGCTGCCTTGGAAAGAGTGCGGATCATGGATTGGTCCCTCATGTCTGGCGCGCGCATCACAGCGCGGTGTCACCGGTTTCGCCGGTGCGGATGCGGGTGGCGGTGGCGAGGTCGAGGACGAAGATCTTGCCGTCGCCGATGCTGTCGGTGCTGGCAGCCTTGGTGATCGCTTCGACCACCTGCTCGGCAAGGTCGTCGCCAACGGCGATTTCCAGCTTCACCTTGGGCAGCATGTTGGTGGAATATTCCGCTCCGCGGTAAATCTCGGTCTGCCCCTTTTGCCGCCCGAAACCCTTGACCTCCGACACGGTCATGCCGGCGATACCGATCGACCCGAGGGCTTCGCGGACCTCGTCGAGCTTGAACGGTTTGATGATCGCGATGATGAACTTCATCGTTCTCCCCTGTGTGGCGCCGGACAATGCACCGGCTTCGCACATGCAGCAAAAGCCGTGCCAAACTGGCAACTCGCTGGAATCGAACGATGAGGGCAGGATTGACCGGCTCAACCGGCGTTTAATTTGCCGAATCTTTAATCACTGGTTATTTTTTAGGCAATTCAAGCTCGGCGACGACCGGCAAATGGTCGGATGCCTGCGCCGCTGTCGCACTATGGTGCACACGTTGCTCCAGGCAGCCCCATTCCGGTGACGTGACGATCCGGTCGAGCCGGGCAATCGGCTGGCGCGAGGGGAAACTGCGCCCGGTGTCGAGCACATGCCAGTCCGGCCCGAACGCGCGCATCGCCCCGCCGTTCACGCCCCACTGGTTGAAGTCGCCCATCAGCACCGTGGGGCAGGCGGCACCACAGTCGCCGACATGATCGAGCACCGCATGGATCTGGTCGCGACGGCGCAGGCCGGACAGGTCGAGGTGCATGCCGACCACCCGTACGCGGACGTCATGGCACAGGAGATCGGCCCGCGCTGCGCCGCGCGGCTCCAGCATCGGCAGCGCAAGCGGCTCTGCCTCGATGACTTCGAAGCTGCGCCGGATCAGGATGGCGTTGCCGTGCCAGCCGAGGCTGCGCGGGCGGCGCGCCACCTCGACCGGCTTCCACGGAGTGTCGTCGAGCGCGGCACGCTCCAGCACGCTGGCGCGATCACCAATCCGCCGGTCCGCCTCCTGCAAGGCGATCACATCAGCATCGATCTCGCGCAGAACGGTGATGATCCGGTCAGGGTCGCGCCGCCGGTCAGTCCCCACCGCCTTGTGGATGTTGTAACTGGCAAAGCGGAGCCTCAAGTCAGCCCTGCCCCGCAGCCCCGTTGGCTTCCTCGCCCGCGATGTAACGGTCGGTCGCGCGCGCAGGCAGGCCGTCGATGCTGGCGATGCGGGTTGCCATCTTGGCCGCCCATTCGGCCGGATTGGCCTGCGCATGCGCCTTCTTCAAGGTCTGCCGCTCGCTCTCGAACGCCATGAACGGCACCCCCCAGCCGCAACTGGTCTGCACGCTTTCGACTGCGATATCGAAGATCTGCCGCGTGCCGGGCATGAGGGTGAAATGGGCGGCGAATTGCTCCCATTCCGGGTCCTGTGGCAGGATCGGGCGACCATGGCCATAGATCCGCAGGATCAGCGCGGGCTGCTGGAAATTGCAGAACATCAGCGTGATGCGCCCGTCGGCCATGAGGTGCGCGTGGGTCTCGTTGCCAGAACCGCCGAGGTCGAGATAGGCGACCCGGTCGGGCGCCAGCACACGGAAGGCGTCATATCCCTTCGGGCTGAGGTTGATCCGCGCCCCTTCCGCCGCCGTCGCGACAAAGAACACGGGCTGCTTGCCGATCATCGCCACGTGCGCGTCGGTCAGGGTGTCGGAGAATTCGGCCATGAGCGCGAGCCTACGCGGGCCAGGCGCGGGCGGCAAGAAGAAGGGGGTTCACACAGAGGGCGCAGAGGAAAAAGAGAGACGCAAAGAGGTCGCACTGAGCCGAAGGCTCAAACACAATCTCATAAACCGCCGATCAGGTGACCGTCCGAGTTGAGGGCGGCTTCGCCGCTGGCGCAACTCCTCCGCGTCTCCCCTTTTTTCCTCTGCGCCCTCTGCGTGAACCCTTTATCTTTCCTTGGTCGCCGAGAAGTCCAGGTCGGGGTTCTTTTCCTGCTGGTAGCCGACGTCCCACGGGCTCTTGGCCATGAACACCGGATCGCCGTCGCGGTCACGCGCCAGGTTGGGGCGGTTGAAATCGGCGAACCCTTTCAGCGCCGCGTCGCTGCCCTTCAGCCAGCGCGCGGTGGCGAAAGGCGAGGCTTCGAGCATGGCTTCGACCTTGTATTCGGCCTCCAGCCGGCTGACCAGCACATCGAGCTGGAGCTGGCCGACCACGCCGACGATCGATTGCGCGCCGATCTCAGGGTAGAACACCTGGATCACGCCCTCTTCGGAGAGGTCGTCAAGCGCTTTCCTCAACTGCTTGGTCTTGGTCGGGTCCTTCAGCACCACCCGGCGCAGGATTTCCGGGGCGAAATTGGGCAGGCCGGTGAAGCGCAGCTTGTTGCTCTCGCTCAGCGTGTCGCCAACCCGCAAAGTGCCGTGGTTGGGGATGCCGATAATGTCGCCTGCTTCGGCGGTGTCGGCCAGCTCGCGGTCCTGCGCGAAAAACAGGATCGGCGAGTGGACCGCGATCGGCTTGCCGAGGCCCGACGGGGTCAGCTTCATCCCCCGCTTGAAGGTGCCCGAGACCAGCCGCATGAACGCGATCCGGTCGCGGTGGTTGGGGTCCATGTTGGCCTGGACCTTGAAGATGAACCCGGTCACTTCCTTGTTGTCCGGCTCGATCAGGGTCTCGCCGGCCGGTTGCGGGCGCGGCGGCGGGGCCCAGCGGGCGATCGCGGCGATCAGTTCCTCGACCCCGAAGTTCTTCAGCGCCGAGCCGAAGAACACCGGCGTCAGGTCGCCCGCGCGATAGGCCTCGAGATCGAACTGCGGGTAGCCTTCGCGGACCAGCTCGATTTCCTCGGCCAGTTCGTCGGGCAGCACGCCGAGCGGCTCGCGCGTGCCGAGGTATTCGCGGCTGCCGCCTTCCGGGATCGCCACGGTGTTATCGGCAAAGTCGAGCACGCCGGTGAACAGCCCGCCCATGCCCAGCGGCGCGCTCTGCGGGCTGACGTCGAGCGCCAGCGCATCGGCAACCTCGTCGAGGATCTCGAACAGCGGCCGTCCTTCGCGGTCGACCTTGTTGACGAAGGTGATGATCGGCACGTTGCGCAGGCGGCAGACCTCGAACAGCTTACGCGTCTGCGGCTCGATCCCCTTGGCCGCGTCGATCACCATGATCGCGGAATCGACCGCGGTCAGCGTGCGGTAGGTATCTTCCGAGAAATCCTCGTGGCCCGGCGTGTCGAGCAGGTTGAAAGTGACGAGCTGCCCGTCGTCCATGGCCTTCTCGAAGGTCATCACGCTGGAAGTGACCGAGATGCCGCGCTGCTGCTCGATCTTCATCCAGTCGCTGCGCGCACGCCGCGCGGCCCCGCGCGCCTTGACCTCGCCCGCCAGGTGGATCGCCCCGCCCTGCAGCAGCAGCTTTTCGGTGAGCGTGGTCTTGCCCGCATCGGGGTGGGAAATGATCGCAAAGGTGCGGCGGTTGGATGTCATGGACGTCTCTGGTCAATTGGACTCAACACCCGTTCGTGCTGAGCTTGTCGAAGCACCGCATTTTTTCGGACGCGGCTCAAGAGCGAAGTACGGCCCTTCGACAAGCTCAGGGCGAACGGACGTTGGGTGGATCAGCTAGTTCGGATCGCGCGCGACCTGAAAGCCTGCAAAGCTCTGGCTGACCGGCATCAGTTCGAGCGTGTTGATGTTGAGGTGGGGCGGCAGTTCTGCGACCCACCGGATCGTCTCGGCAATGTCCTCTGCGGTCATCGGCGTGGCACCGCCATAGAGCGTGTCGTGCGCCTGCTGGTTGCCGCCGGTGCGGACCAGGGTGAACTCGGTCTCGACCATGCCCGGCTCGATGCTGGTGACGCGCACCCCGGTGCCGTGCAGGTCGCTGCGCAGGCCGAGTGAGAACTGGTGCACGAAGGCCTTGGTCCCGCCGTAGACGTTGCCGCCGCTGTAGGGATAGGTCGCCGCGACCGACGAGACATTGATCACCGCCCCGCGCCGCTCGATCAGTGCGGGCAGGAGCTTATGCGTGAGCGAGACCAGCGCAGTGACGTTGGTGTCGATCATGGTCTTCCACTGCGTCAGGTGAGCCGACTGCGCGGGCGCGGTGCCGAGCGCGAGGCCGGCATTGTTGACCAGCAGGTCGATGCCCTGAAACACTTCCGGCAGGGCGGCGAGCGCGGCATCGCGCGCCGCCTCGTCACGCACGTCGAACACGCCCGGGTGGACCTTGTCCGCCCCCAGTTCCGCCACCAGCGCGTCAAGCCGCGCCGCCCGCCGCCCGGTCGCAACGCAGCGCCAGCCGCTCGCGACCAGCGTGCGCACGCAAGCCTCGCCAATGCCCGAGGTGGCGCCGGTGACGAACGCCGTTTTCATCCGCGCAGCTCCGCGCCGAGCTTGGCGGCCGCGGCGACGACCTTGTCGGCGATCGCCTTTATCTCGGCATCGGTGAAGGTCTTGTCACCCGGCTGGAGCGTCACCTCCAGCGCAATCGACTTGTGCCCCTCGGGCACGCCCTGCCCGGTGAACACGTCGAACACGCGGGCGGCAACAATCGCCGCCTTGTCCGCCCCGCGCACCGCGCGGACCAGGTCGCCCGCCGCCAGCGCCGCGGGAACGAGGAACGCGAAATCGCGGGTCACCGCTTGCAGCGCGGGCGGGGCATAGGCCGGGCGGGCAAAGCCGCCAGCGCCCTTCTTCGCCGGGATCGCGTCGAGGAACAGCTCGACCGCCGCGACCGGCCCGTCGATGTCGAACGCCTTGAGCGTCGCCGGATGGAGCATCCCGAACCGGGCCAGCACCGTCTTGGGCCCGAGGCGCAGTGTGGCCGACTGGCCGGGATGGAACTGCGTGCCCGCTTCGCCCCCCTCGACGTTGCTCAGGACAGGCATCACCATCAGGTTGTCGACCGGGGCGCCTGTCGCTTCGAGCAGCGCAAGCGCTTCGGCCTTGGCATCGAAAGCATCGAACACGGCAGCCTTGCCGGAAGCCCAGCCCCGCGATGCCTTCTCGCCCGCGAGGATCACGCCAAGTGTCGGACGTTCGTCGCTGGCACCGCCTTCGCCACGGAAGTAGCGCCGCCCGATCTCGAACAGGCGGCTCCCATCCGCTCCGCGGTCGGCATTGCGCTTGGCCGCGGCAATCAGGCCCGGGAGCAGCGAAGGGCGCATGGCCTTCATGTCTTCGCTGATCGGGTTTTCCAGCACCCACAGCGGCGCACCATCCGAGAAGTGCTCCGCATCGCCAACCGGCAGGAACGACCAGGTCACCGCCTCGTTCAGCCCGCGCGCGGCTGCCGATCGGCGCAGCTTGCGCTCGATCAGCTGCAGCGGCGTAGCCGTCGGCCGGGCGACGCCGTCAGCGCGTGGGAGTGCCGTGCTCTCGACCTTGTCGAGACCATGGATGCGCACGACTTCCTCGACCAGATCAGCCGGGCCTTCGATATCGTGGCGGCGCGGCGGGCAGGTGACCTGCCAATCCGATCCGACGCTGAAATCGAGGCTTTCGAGAATGGCCCGCTGCCGGTCGGCAGGCACGTCCACGCCGCCCAGCTTCGCGGTGAGGCCCGGATCGAAGGCAACCACCTTCGCCGCCGCCGGAGCCTGCCCCGCACGGACAACCTCGCTCGGTTCACCCCCGCACAGGCCGCAGATCAGGTCGGTCAGGATCGCCAGACCGTCATCAAGGAAGGCCGGGTCGACCCCGCGCTCGAACCGGGTGCGCGCATCGGACGAAAGGCCAAGCTTGCGCCCGGTCACGCCGATCCGTTCGGGGTTGAAGTAAGCGATTTCGAGCAGGACGTCGGTGGTGCCTTCGCTGACACCCGAATGTTCGCCGCCCATGATTCCGGCAATGTCGTGCACTTCACGCGCGTCGGAGATCACAGTCATCGTGTCGTCGAGCGTGTAGGTCTTCTCGTTCAGCGCGAGGACCTGCTCGCCCGCCTTCGCGCGGCGGGCAACAACCGCACCGCTCAGCTTGGCAAGGTCGTAGACGTGCGCCGGACGCCCGAACGCCAGCATCAGGTAGTTGGTCACGTCGACCAGCGCGGAGATCGGGCGCTGGCCCGCCGCCTTCAGCCGTCGCTGCATCCAGTCAGGTGCCGCGCCATTGGTCACGCCGCGAATGACCCGGCCGTAGAATGCCGGGCAGCCGTCAGGATCGTCGGTGCGGATTTCGACCGGGCAGGGGACCAAAGCCCTCTCCCCTTCAGGGGAGAGGGTTGGGAGAGGGGAAAATCCGAGATGCTGTGCATATTGCCCCTCCCCTAGCCCCTCCCCTGAAGGGGAGGGGAATCTCAGCGTGCCCAGCCCCGCCGCGGCGAGATCGCGTGCGATCCCGGCCACGCCCATGCAGTCAGGCCGGTTCGGGGTGATCGCGACTTCGATGACCGGCGAGGTGCCGTGGTAGTCGGCAAACGCAGTGCCAACCGGGGCATCGGCGGGCAGCTCGATGATCCCGTCGTGATCGTCACCCAGCTCCAGCTCGCGGGTCGAGCACATCATGCCGTTCGATTCGACCCCGCGGATCGCGCTCTTGCGCAGTTCCATGCCGTTCGCCGGCACGACGGCTCCGGGCAGCCCGAGCACGCCCTTCATCCCCGCGCGCGCATTGGGCGCGCCGCACACCACCTGCAGCGGATCGCCATCGCCCGTATCGACGGTCAGCACCTGCAGCTTGTCGGCATCGGGGTGGCGCGCGGCGGTGAGCACGTGGGCCACGCGGAAGCCCGCCAGCTTGTCGGCCGGGTCCTCGATCCCTTCGACTTCATGCCCGATCCGGTTGAGCGCTGCGGCAATCTCCGCCACCGAGGCATCGGTGTCGAGGAAATCCTTGAGCCATTCGATCGAGAACTTCATGCCCGCGCTCCCACGCCAGCGGAAAGGGTCGGCTGGTCAAAGGCGGAGAAGCCGTAGTGCGCCAGCCAGCGGTTATCGCCGTCGAAGAAGGCGCGCAGATCATCCATTCCGTATTTGAGCATGGCGAGCCGATCGACGCCGACGCCGAAGGCGAAGCCCTGCCACTGGTCGGGATCGAGCCCGGCAAACTCGATCACCCGGCGGTTGACCATGCCGCTGCCGAGCAGTTCCATCCACCCGTGGCCCGGCGCATCGCCGTCGCCGCCGAGCACACGCCTGCCGCCGACATTCTGCCAGCCGACATCGACTTCGACCGACGGTTCGGTGAACGGGAAATAGCTCGGCCGCAGGCGCAGGACGATGTCCTCGCGCTCGAAGAAGGCCTTGAGGAAGGTCTCCAGCGTCCACTTGAGGTGCCCGAGGTGGATGTCGCGGTCGATCACCAGCCCTTCGACCTGGTGGAACATCGGGGTGTGGGTCGCGTCGCTATCGGAGCGGTAGACCCGGCCCGGCGCGATGATGCGGATCGGCGCGCCCTGCGCCACCATCGAACGGATCTGCACCGGACTGGTGTGCGTCCTGAGAAGCATCCGGCGACCTTCGGCATCGGTGTCCGCGAAATAGAACGTGTCATGCATCGCGCGGGCTGGGTGCGTCTCGGCCATGTTGAGCGCGGTGAAGTTGTGCCAGTCATCCTCGATTTCGGGGCCGGTGGCGACGGAGAAGCCCATGTCGGCAAAGATTTCCGCCAGCTCGTCCATCACCTGGCTGACCGGGTGGACGCTGCCTCGCGGCGCTTGCGGGGCGGGCAGGGTCAGGTCGAGGGTTTCGGTCGCCAGCCGCTGTTCGAGCAGGGCAGCCTCAAGCGAATCCTTGCGCGCCACGAGCGCGTCGGAAACCGCAGTGCGCACGCCCTGGATCGCCGGCCCGGCAACCTGCCGCTCGTCGGGCGACATTCCGCCCAGCGTCTTGAGCGCGAGCGTGATCCAGCCCTGCTTGCCCAGCGCCTCGACGCGCAGCGCCTCCAGCGCGTCGGGGGTGGTCGCCGCTTCGATTGCCGCCAGCGCGACGGCCTTCCGGGATTCGAGTTCCTGCATGGCGAGGCCCGCTAGCGGGAAACGCAGTTCAAGGCAAAGATTAGCCGCAGGTCAGCCGGGCCGGTCGAGCGTCTGCACCGCTGCGCCACGCGCCGCCATGCGCTCGCGCATGACTGCGGAAAGGATCGGATGCGGCAGCGCGGCATACTCGCTCGGCGACATGCCGAGGAATTCCTTGCAGTCGCGCACGAAGTGGCTCTGGTCGAAATAGAGCGCATCGATCGCGCCGATCCATTTCATGCTGGGATCGAGCATGAACTGCGCCAGGCTGCGCATGAACCGCTGGCGCCGCAGCAGCTTCTTCGGGGCGAACCCGAACGCCTTGCGACAGAGCCGCTCCAGCGTGCGCGGGTGCAGGCCGACCCGCTCCGCCATCCCGGCCACGTCAGGCAATTCGGGATCGAGCAGGACCTGATGCACGGCGTGTATGCGCTCTTCTTCCGCCTCGAAGCGTGGCAATTCGTCCCGGAAGAAGACGGCGAGCGTATCGAGATCGTCCTGCTCGCGGTCCGGATCGTGGGTCAGGCAGCTCGCCAGCGGTGCAAACCGGGCAAACGTCGGGTCGCGGTGTCCATCGAAAATCCGGTTGGCGAACTCATGGGCGGGAAGGCCGACAAATGTCGCCCATCCGAGCGGCAACAGGCCGATTCCCCAGCTCCGCTTGGTGACCAGCCGGAACTGCACCGGGATGCTGGTTGGCCCCATCGCCATGTAATCGCTGTCTTGCAGCACTGTGCCATCGGCGGTGCTCGCCACGACTCCGGACACGTTGAAGAATCGCAGGCCCGCCCATTCGGGCTGCAATGCATCTTCGACCGGACCGTCGGGGCAATCGACCTCGACCCGGTAGAAAGTCGTGAAAAACCGCTTCAAAACCTCGGGCGGTTCGTGGAACCGCACCGATACCACACATCGGCGACCCATGTCCGCCCTCCCCAGGCGTGTCGTGTTTGTGCAACCCGACACCGCCCTAGGCGGACAGCAGACAAAAGAAAAGGGCGGCTCCAGCGGAACCGCCCTGTCTCCTTCGCTATCGCTGTGGTCAGGCGGGCAGAGCTGCCTTGGCCTGGGCGATGATCGCCTTGAAAGCGCCGCCTTCGTTCATCGCGAGGTCGGCCATGACCTTGCGGTCGAGTTCGATCCCGGCCAGCTTGGTGCCGTGCATGAACTGCGAATAGGTCAGGCCTTCGGCGCGGACCGCAGCGTTGATGCGCTGGATCCACAGGGCGCGGAAGCTCCGCTTCTTCACCTTGCGGTCGCGATAGGCGTATTGGCCGGCCATTTCGACGGCCTGGCGGGCGATGCGGATGGTGTTCTTGCGGCGGCCGTAATAGCCCTTCGCCTGATCCAGGATCCGGTTGTGCTTGGCGCGCGTGGTCGTGCCGCGTTTGATGCGTGACATGGTTCAGGCGCTCCTT
>JAHDXX010000276.1 GCA_023384025.1 Sphingomonadaceae bacterium | reverse complement strand
GACTTCGGGCCGCCAGAAGTCGCCCCCGCCGTGGGTCATCACACGCGGCGAGAGCGTGCGATATTCAAACACCGGTTGATGGAAGCCGCCCGGCCCGGGAAGCATATGGGTGTGCGCGCCAAGCCCGCCGGAACAATCGGCAGCCGCCGTCATGCGGTATCCGTCGCCATGATCGCTCACGCAGCGTGATCGCATCCGGTAAATCGTCCGGTCGGGCTTGCCCGCGATCAGCGATTTTACCGTATAGGACACTTCGCTGCTCTCGATCACGCCGATCAGATCGCCAGGCTGGGGGTTGTACCGCTTGTGCGGCGGTACCGACGGGTGGTAATTTGCCGGCTTGACCCGGACCGCGCGGATTTCGCGCCCGTTGATCTCGATTTCGGTATCGTCGTTCTCGAACCGGGAAATCCACCGGCCCTGGATTTCGTTCAGGAACGCGGGGTCGATGGCGGCCTGCGCCAATGCGGGCGGGGCAAGCCCCACACCAGCCATGCTCACCAGTGCAGCTGCATAGAGCAGGGCAGGAGTGCTGTATACGATCCGCATGAGCCAGGTTCCGCTGTATTTTGACTGGTTTCGCTGAATAGACCCTTCCCAACTTGCCGCGTCAATCCCACTTGCGCGGGCACACGGTATCCCCGTCAGATAAGCACTGCGCCTTGCAGCGCACGAACAAATATGGAACAGCGCCCCTATGGCACTCACCCACATTTCCGTCCGCGGCGCGCGCGAGCATAATCTCAAGGGCGTCGATATCGACCTGCCGCGCGATGCGCTGATCGTGATCACCGGGCTTTCCGGCTCGGGCAAGTCGAGCCTTGCGTTCGACACGATCTATGCCGAGGGGCAGCGGCGCTATGTCGAGAGCCTCAGCGCCTATGCGCGGCAGTTCCTCGAGATGATGCAGAAGCCCGATGTGGAGCATATCGACGGGCTTTCCCCGGCGATCAGCATCGAGCAGAAGACCACCAGCCGCAACCCGCGCTCGACCGTGGCGACCGTCACCGAGATCTACGACTACATGCGCCTGCTGTGGGCGCGGGTGGGGGTGCCGTACTCGCCCGCTACCGGCCTGCCGATCGAGGCGCAGACGGTCTCCAACATGGTCGACCGGGTGATGGCACTGCCCGAGGGCACGCGGCTCTACCTGCTCGCGCCGGTGGTGCGCGGGCGCAAGGGGGAGTACCGCCGCGAGCTGGCCGAATGGCAGAAAGCCGGCTTCACCCGCGTGCGGATCGATGGCGCGTTCTATCCGATCGAAGAGGCACCTGCGCTCGACAAGAAGTTCAAGCACGACATCGAAGTGGTGGTTGACCGGATTGCGGTGAAGCCCGGGATCGAGACGCGGCTCGCCGACAGTTTCGAACAGGCGCTCAAGCTGGCCGAGGGGCTGGCCTATGTCGACCTGGCGGACGGGACGGTTGCGGGGCTTGCCAAATCCCCCTCCCCTTCAGGGGAGGGGTTAGGGGTGGGGAATGTCGGAAATGGGGGCACAACCCCCACCCCCGGCCCCTCCCCTGAAGGGGAGGGGGGAGGTCGGATGAAAGGCACCGGCCTCCCACCCAACCGCATCGTCTTCTCCGAGAAGTTCGCCTGCCCGGTCTCCGGCTTCACGATCGAGGAGATCGAGCCGCGGCTGTTCTCGTTCAACGCGCCGCAGGGGGCGTGCCCGACCTGCGACGGGCTGGGCGAGAAGATGCTGTTCGACCCGCAACTGGTGGTGCCGAACGAGGCATTGAGCCTCAAGCAGGGCGCGGTGGTGCCCTGGGCCAAGTCCAACCCGCCGAGCCCCTATTACATGCAGGTGCTGGCGAGCCTCGCCAAGGCCTACGACTTCGACCTCACCACCCCGTGGAACGAGCTGGAGCGTGACCAGCGTGACATCATCCTCCACGGCACCGGCGGGCTGCCGGTTGCGCTCACGTTCAAGGACGGGCGCAAGGAATACACCGTCACCAAGCCGTTCGAAGGGGTGATCGGCAACCTCAACCGGCGCCTGTTGCAGACCGACAGCGCGTGGATGCGCGAGGAGCTGTCCAAGTTCCAGACCGCGCAGCCGTGCGAGACCTGCCACGGCAAGCGGCTCAACGAAAAGGCGCTCAGCGTGAAAGTCGCGATGACCGACATCGCCACCCCCACGCAGATGAGCGTCGCCGATGCCAAGGCGTGGTTCCTCGCGCTCGAAGCCCAGCTGACCGATACCCAGCAGCAGATCGCCCGCGCCATCCTCAAGGAGATCAACGAGCGGCTGGGCTTCCTCGACAACGTCGGGCTCGACTACCTCAACCTTGACCGCACCAGCGGCACCCTCAGCGGCGGGGAGAGCCAGCGCATCCGCCTCGCCAGCCAGATCGGCTCCGGCCTCAGCGGTGTGCTCTACGTGCTCGACGAGCCCTCGATCGGCCTCCACCAGAAGGACAACGACCGGCTGCTGGAAACCCTCAAGCGCCTGCGCGATCTCGGCAACACGGTGATCGTGGTCGAGCATGACGAGGACGCGATCCGCACCGCCGACCACGTGGTCGACCTCGGCCCCGGCGCGGGCGTCCACGGGGGCGAGGTGGTGGCGCAGGGCACGCTCAGGGAAGTGCTCAAGAGCAAGACCAGCCTCACCGCCGCCTACCTCAACGGCACCCGCCGGATCGAGGTGCCAACCAAGCGCCGCAAGGGTAACGGGCACCAGCTCACCGTGCACGGCGCGCGCGCCAACAACCTCAAGGACGTGACCGCCTCCATCCCGCTCGGCACCTTCACCTGCGTCACCGGCGTGTCAGGCTCGGGCAAGTCGAGCTTCACCATCGACACGCTCCACGCCGCCGCCGCGCGCACGCTCAACGGTGCACGGGTGATCGCGGGCGCGCACGACAAGGTCACCGGGCTCGAGTTCTGCGACAAGGTGATCGAGATCGACCAGTCCCCGATCGGCCGCACCCCGCGCTCCAACCCGGCGACCTACACCGGCGCCTTCACCCCGATCCGCGACTGGTTCGCCGGCCTGCCGGAATCGCTCGCGCGCGGGTACAAGCCCGGCCGGTTCAGCTTCAACGTCAAGGGCGGCCGCTGCGAGGCCTGCCAGGGCGACGGGG
>JAHDXX010000275.1 GCA_023384025.1 Sphingomonadaceae bacterium | reverse complement strand
ACCAGGCCGGGCACTGGCGCTGGCCGACTTCTCGCCGCCCAGCCTGGGGCCGGGTGAGCGCCTGATCCGGCTCGCCTATCGCCTCGGCGTTCCCGGTTCGACCCTGACGTCGCCGTTCGCCAAGCCGGCCAAGCCGCGCCTGCTCGGCACTGTGGCCACCCCGCTTGCGGGCGACCGCGCCGCCGGAGTGGCCTTGCGGGCAGGCCATTTCCTCGTCCACGGCGTCAAGGCGCCGATCGCGCAGATGGATTTCTCGCCCGTCGCCCGGCTGACCCCGCCGTTCGAACGGGTGGTCCACGGGTTTGCCTGGCTGCGCGACCTTGCTGCCAGCGCGCCGCGCGAACAGTGCGTCCCTACCGCGGAGCGCATTCTCGGCGCCTGGCTCAGTGCCAACAAGGCGCCGGACAAGGGCGCCGCCTGGCAAGTCGAACACGCTGGGCACCGCCTGCTCAACTGGCTGGTCCATGCGCCGCTGATCCTGTCGGGCAGCGACGGCAAGCTGCGCTCGCGCGCACTCAAGGCAATTGCCGATACCGCCCGCTGGCTCGACAAGAGCGTGACCAAGGCGCCTGACCGGCTCGGCGAAGTCGCGGGATGGTGCGCCATCGTCGCCGCAGGCCTGTTGCTGCCCGAAGGCAAGCCGCGCCGTCTCTATGGCGAGGCCGGGCTGGTGCGGGCGCTCGGCGATCTGGTCAGCGAGGATGGCGGCGTATTGTCGCGCAGCCCGCTGGCCCAGATGGACGCCATTGCCCTGCTGGTTGACCTCAATGCCTGCTACACCGCAGCCGGACGCGAGGCACCCGAGGCGCTGCAGTCGATGCTGGCATTGCTGGTCCCCCCGCTCCTGTCGCTGGTCCACAGCGATGGCGGGCTGGGCAACTGGCAGGGCGCAGGCGCAATCGCATCAGACCGGATCGCCGGACTGATCGACGCCAGCGGCGTGCGTACCCGCCCGCTCAAGGACGTGCGCCAGTGGGGATACCAGCGGATTGCCGGCAACAAGGCCGTGCTCCAGTTCGATGCCGCCCCGCCGCCGCTTGCACGCCATGCCCGCTGGGGCTGCGCCTCCACCCTCGCCTTCGAGTTCAGCGTGCGCGGCCAGCGACTGGTGGTCAACTGCGGCGGCGCGGCATTCGGCGGCGGGCAGGTGCCGGTGCGGATCGAGCAGGGCCTGCGCGCCACGGCAGCGCATTCGACCCTGGTGCTCGACAACGCCAATTCCACCGCTGTCCTGATCAACGGCAAGCTCGGCACCGGGGTCAACGAAGTCGAGATCGACCGGCGTTCGCTCGATCTGGGCAACGGCAGCGCCACCCGGGTCGAAGGCAGCCACGATGGCTATTCCGCGCGCTACAACCTGGTCCACCGCCGCATCCTGATCATGCGTGACGACGGCAGCGAGCTGCGCGGGGAAGACCTGCTGCTGCCATCCGGCAAGAAGGGCAAGCGCGGCAAGGTCGGCTACGCGATCCGGTTCCACATCGGGCCCGGCATCGAGATCGGTCTGTCGGAAGACCGCAAGGGCGCCGGGCTCGCCCTGCCTGACGGCACCTATTGGCAGTTCCGCATGGCGGGTGACGCCAATGCCGCCACGCTGTCGGTCGAGGAAAGCATGTGGGTCGACGGGCAGGGCCGCCCGCAGCCGATCCAGCAACTGGTCATCGAAGGGATGACGCCGCGCAGCGGGGGCACGTTCTCCTGGCTGTTCAAGAAGATGGGGTAGAATTCGCGTGGGCGATGTAGCGATCAAGCGGGCACTGCTGTCGGTGTCCGACAAGACCGGGCTGGTCGAACTGGGGCAGGCGCTGGCCGGCCATGGCGTCGAGCTGGTCTCGACCGGCGGCACCGCCAAGGCGCTGCGCGAAGCGGGCCTCGCGGTGCGCGACATTTCCGAGCTGACCGGCTTTCCCGAGATGATGGACGGGCGGGTCAAGACGCTCCACCCAAAGGTCCACGGCGGGCTGCTGGCGGTGCGCGACAACCCCGAACATGCCGCCGCGATGGAAGCGCACGCGATCGGTGCGATCGATCTGGTGGTGGTCAACCTCTACCCGTTCGAGGCAACCATGGCGCGGGGCGCCGACCGTGACGAGGTGATCGAGAACATCGATATCGGCGGGCCGAGCATGGTCCGCTCGGCGGCGAAGAACCACGCCTTCGTCACCATCGTGACCGATCCGGCCGACTATGCCGAGCTGACCGGCGAACTGGCCGACAAGGGCGGCGCAACCTCGCTTGCCTTCCGCCGCCGCTGCGCCGCCAAGGCCTATGCCCTGACCGCGACCTATGACAGCATGATCAGCCAGTGGTTCGCCTTTGCCGATCAGGGGCAGCTGTTCCCCGATATGCTGGCGGTCAACGGCAAGGCGCCGGTCGTGCTGCGCTATGGCGAGAACCCGCACCAGCAGGCCGCGCTCTACACCCCGGCAGGCCCGCACGGGCGCGGGATCGCGCAGGCCGAGCAGCTGCAAGGCAAGGAGCTGAGCTACAACAACTACAACGATGCCGATGCAGCGCTGGAACTGGCGGCGGAATTCCGCGGACAGGAACCGGCAGTGGTCATCGTCAAGCACGCCAACCCGTGCGGCGTCGCCCAGCGCGGCAGCCTGCTCGAGGCGTGGAACGAGGCACTCGCCTGCGACAGCGTCTCGGCGTTCGGCGGGATCGTTTGCGTCAACACCGAGCTTGACGGCCCGACCGCAGAAGCAATCTGCGAGATCTTCACCGAAGTGGTGATCGCCCCCTCGGTCAGCGAGGCGGCCCGCGCCGCCTTCGCGAAGAAGAAGAACCTGCGCCTGCTGGTGACGGGCGACCTGCCCGACCCGCGCCGCGGCGGGCTCGCGGTCAAGCCGATCACGGGCGGGCTGCTGGTCCAGACCCGCGACAACGGGGCGATTTCCGCCGCCGACCTCAAGGTCGTCACCCAACGCGCACCGACAAGCCAAGAACTGAAGGACTGCCTGTTCGCCTGGACCGTGGCCCGCCACGTGAAGTCGAACGCGATTGTCTATGCCAACAACGGCGCGACCGCCGGAATCGGGGCGGGCCAGATGAACCGGCGCGATTCGAGCCGGATCGCCGCGATGAAGGCCGCCGA
>JAHDXX010000008.1 GCA_023384025.1 Sphingomonadaceae bacterium | reverse complement strand
GGCCACAATGGCGAAGTCCCGTCGCCGACCTTCACCATCATCGAGACCTATGACGCGCTCGATCCACCGGTGGTCCATGCCGACTTCTACCGGCTTGCGTCACCTGACGACGTGCATGAGCTCGGGCTGGACGAATACCGGCAGGGGGCCGTGCTGCTGGCAGAGTGGCCCGACCATGCCGGGGGCTTCGCGCACGAGCCGGGTTGCCTTTCCATCACGCTCGAAATTGTGGGCGCGGGCAGGATTGCGATTGCCCGCCCGGGGTCGGATTGGCTAACCCGCTGGCCATGAACGATCTCCCCGACGGCTTGACCGCATTCCTTGATCGCGCCGGTTGGGGCGGGGCAAATATCGACCCGATCCCCGGTGACGCGTCGTTCCGGCGCTATTTCCGGATTGGCGAGGGCGACAGGCGGGCGATGCTGATGCATGCGCCGCCCCCGCACGAGGACCCGCGTCCGTTCCTCGACGTGGCGCAGTGGCTGTCTGCGCATGGCCATCGCGCGCCGCAGATCCTGTCCGAAGACGCCGCACTGGGTTGGGTCCTGACCGAGGACTTCGGCAATGACCGGATGCGCGACTGGCTCGATGCCAATCCGCACGGGGAACATGCCACCTATGCCGAGGCGATCGATGCGCTGGTCCGCCTGCACCAGACCCCCGCCGGGCCGTTCGCGCCTTACGACATGGCGGTCTACCGGCGCGAGGCCGACCTGCTGACCGAATGGTATTGCCCCGCGATGGACCTTGCCGTCGACGCAGACGGATATCGTGCGGCGTGGGACGCGGCACTCGCGCCCTTGCTGGAGCGCCAGCAACCGGGCGTGACCGTGCTGCGCGATTACCACGCCGAGAACATCATGCTGCTTTCCCCTGACAGCAAGGGGCAGGGTAGCCAGGGGCTGATCGATTTCCAGGACGCGCTGGTCGGGCACCCTGCGTATGATCTCGTCTCGCTGCTGCAGGATGCGCGGCGCGATGTCCCGACCGAGCTCGAGCGGGCGATGCTGGAGCGCTACCTCGCGGCGACCGATGCCCCTGAGAGCTTCGCTGCCGACTATGCCCTGCTCGGGGCGCAGCGGAACGCCAAGATCGTCGGCATCTTTACCCGGCTCGCCAGGCGCGACGGCAAGCCGCGCTACCTCTCGCTGATCCCGCGCGTCTGGCAGGCGATGGAGCGCGATCTTGCGCATCCGGCGCTTGCTCCGGTCGCGGACTGGTTTGCCGCCAATATCCCGGACGATCTGCGTGCGGCGCATGGCGGTGACGTGCAGTGACGGGTCTCGCGTCCGACACCGCGATGGTCATGGCAGCAGGCCTTGGCAAGCGCATGCGGCCGCTTACCGCGACCCAGCCCAAGCCGATGGTGCGGGTGGCGGGCAAACCGCTGATCGACCATGCCCTTGACCGTCTGGTCGACGCCGGAGTGGCCAGGGCGGTGGTCAATGTGCACTATCTGGCGGACGCGCTGGAAGCGCACCTTGCCAGCCGCGGAGCGCCGGGTGTCGTCATTTCGGACGAGCGTGCCGAGCTGCTCGAGACCGGTGGCGGGATGGTCAAGGCGCTGCCGCACCTGCCCGATCCGTTTTTCTGCCTCAACGCCGACAACATCTGGCTCGATGGGCCGAACAGTGCCTTTCACGATCTGTCGCGCCGGTGGAATCCGGCGGAGATGGATGCGCTGTTGCTCGTCGTGCCGCACCCGCGGGCGCTCAACTTCCGGGGAGAGGGGGACTTTACCATGGACCCGCTCGGCCGGCTGAAAAGGCGCAGGCCCGGGCGCGTGGCACCCTACATCTACACCGGCATCCAGCTTGTGTCACACCGCCTGCTGCGGGATGCACCCGACGGGAAGTTCTCGACCAATATCCTGTGGGACCGCGCTGCGGGCGAAGGGCGCCTGTTCGGCGCGGCCTTTACCGGCCTTTGGTTCGAAGTCGGCACACCCCAGGCCAT
Organism: Sphingomonadaceae bacterium; assembly: GCA_023384025.1. GTDB lineage: Bacteria > Pseudomonadota > Alphaproteobacteria > Sphingomonadales > Sphingomonadaceae > 34-65-8. The sequence goes on along the minus strand of JAHDXX010000008.1, from coordinate 26,173 downwards.
CGCGCCGACCGAAGAGGTCCTGCGCAGTGCCTGAGGGGCACCGGCCGGCCATCTACTCGATCGCCGCGCACCGCGGTTTCGCCGATGCGCTGGTTGCAGGTCTGGTGCCGCGCTACGCCGATCCGGAGACCGGGCTGGCCCGGTTGACCCTTCTCCTGCCCAGCACGCGGGCCAAGCGCACGGTGCAGGATGCCTTTATCCGCCAGTTTGGCGAAAGCGGCAGCGCGGGCATGCTGATGCCGCGCATGGTGGCGATTGGCGATCTCGACCTCGACGAAGCGCTCGGCAGTCTGCTCGATCCGCTTGGTGCGAACGACGTGCCGCCTGCATGCGATCCGACCTACCGCTGGCTGCGGCTGGCGGGATTGCTGCAACAGCACCTGCCTGACCGGGTGCCGGAGGGCAGCGCCCTGTTCCGCTATGCCGGTGAGCTCGCCCGGACAATGGACCGGTTGCTGGCGGAAGAGATCGCTCCGGAAGAACTGCTCGGAGACCGGGTGCTCGACCTGTTCGAAAAGGATCTGGCCGGGCACTGGCAAACCAGCCTGCACACTTTCGCCACGGTCCAGCAGCACTGGCTGGCGGAACTGGAACAGCGCGGCGAGGTCGATCCCGCGCAACGGCGCAACCTGCTGTTCCGACGCGCGGCACGGCGCTGGCAGGCCGAGCCGCCGGTCACGCCGATCGTCGCAGCCGGTGTGACCAGCGCCGCACCGGCCCTGGCGCAATTGCTCCGCGTGGTGGCACATTTGCCCCAAGGGGCGGTGATCCTGCCCGATCTCGACCTGTCGCTTGCCCCGGAAGTCTGGGCAGACCTCGGGGTGGCCGGTGCGCCGGACGAGCCCGGGGCACCGCCGTTCGGACGCGGTGACGCAGTCACGCACCCGCAGTATCACCTCAAGGTGCTGCTCAATCGCATGGGCATTGCGCGCGAAGAAGTGCGACCGTGGCACCGGCGCGGTCTTGCAGCCGCCGATCCCGACCGCAGCCATGCCCTTTCGAACCTGTTCCTGCCGCCCGAAGCAAGCAGGACCTGGGTCGGCCTTGCGCCCGAGCGGCGGAGGCTGGCAGGCGTGAGACTGGTCGAGGCGGCCAATCCCGACGCGGAAGCGCAGGCCGTCGCGTTGCTGGTGCGCGAGGCGCTCGAAGAGCCCGGGAAGCGGGTAGCAGTGGTTACGCCCGACCGTTCGCTGGCGCGCCGGGTCAGCAGCCACTTGCGCCGCTGGAATGTCGTGGCCGATGACACCGCAGGACGCCCCCTGTCGCAAAGTGCGGCCGGGCGGCTGTTCCTGATGCTTGCCGAACTGGCCGGGGAGCAGGCCGCTCCGGTTCCTCTGGTCGCTGCACTGGCGCATCCGCTGGTGCGCATGGGCGAGGCGCGCGGCGACTGGCTCAATGCCTTGCGCGCGTTTGAACTCGCGCTCCGTGGTCCGCGCCTTGAAGCGGGCCTTGAGCCTTTGGGGGCTGTCGCGGAGAAGGCTCAGGTAGCGCAATGGTGGGACGAAGTTGCCCTCACGCTTGCTCCCCTGATGGCGCTGCACGATGCGCCACTGGCCGACTGGCTCGATCGCCTGGTCGAGCTTGGCGAAGCCCTGTGCGGAGAGGCGCTCTGGGCGCGGGAGGATGGCCGGGCGCTGGCGCGGTTTGTCGATGACCTGCGCGAACAGGCGCGCCGTGTCGGCACCGTGCTTGCGCGCGGCGATGTCCATCCGGTCTTGCGCGACGCGATGGAGCAGGTTGCTGTCCGCCCCCCCTATGGCGGGCACCCGCGGGCGGCGATCTACGGCCTGCTCGAAGCCCGCATGGCGCGCGCCGATCTGGTCATTTGTGCAGGGCTCAACGAAGGCGTCTGGCCCGCGCGGGCGGCGACTGACCCCTTGCTCGCGCCGGCAGTGCTGCGGGCGCTCGGCGTTCCCGGTGCGGAGTTCCGGATCGGGCTTGCCGCGCACGATCTCGCCGCCATGCTCGGCGCACCCGAAGTGGTGCTGACGCGGGCCGGGCGCGACGAGGCCGGGCCGACCATTCCCTCGCGCTTCCTGTTGCGGGTGCAGGCGCTGCTCGGCAAGGATCTGCTGGAGCGCCATACCGATACGACTGCGACCGCCTGGGCCAGCGCGATCGACCGCGCCGAACGCGCACCGCGTTACGCACGGCCCAAGCCGATGCCCGGCGCAGAACAACGTCTGGTCGATGTCAGCGTGACCGCGCTCGACCGGCTGCGGTCGGACCCGTACCAGTTCTATGCCGCGAGCATCCTGCGCCTGAAGGAGCTCGATCCGCTCGATGCCGAACCGACCCCGGCGTGGCAGGGGCAGCTGGCCCATACGATCCTCGAGAAATGGCACGATGGCGAGGGTACGCTGACCGCGCTTGCGGCACAGGAGCTCGCGGCGATGGATGCTCACCCGCTGACCCGCGCGCTGTGGCGGCCGCGCTTGCTCAAGGCGCTGGAATGGGTCGAGCAGACCATCGCGGAGGACCCCTCGCGCATGCCGTTCAAGTGGGAACGGTGGGGTGAGATGCATGTGCGCGGGGTGCGCGTGTTCGGGCGGATCGACCGGCTTGACCGGGGCGACGACGGCAGCTTCGTAGTCATCGACTACAAGACCGGCAAGCCGCCGAGCGGCAAGCAGGTCAAGAACGGCTATGCACTCCAGCTTGGCACGCTGGGTCTGATCGTCGAAGCGGGCGGGTTCAAAGGCGTCAGCGGCGAAGCGCGCGGGTTCGAATACTGGTCGCTGGGCAAGAGCAAGGAGAGCGACAGTGGGTTCGGTTTTGTCACGACTCCGCTCAAGCTCGGCAACAAGAGGTCTGGTGTCGAACCGGACATGTTCCTGCCTGAAGCGAAACGCTACCTCGATGAAGCACTCGACCAGTGGATCCTCGGCGACCACCCGTTCACCGCCCGGCTCAACCCCGATGCGCCGGGTTATGCGACCTATGACCAGCTGATGCGGCTGGACGAATGGATGGGGCGCGAGGAATGAGCGGCGGCAAGAACAAGGGCCGGGTCTTCCCGCTGAAGGGCAACCAGCTGCCCGCGGTCGATCCGCAGGACAACGTCTGGCTCTCGGCCTCGGCGGGGACAGGCAAGACGCAGGTCCTTTCCGCGCGCGTGCTGCGGTTGCTGCTGCGCGAGGATGTCGCGCCGGAACAGCTCCTGTGCCTCACTTTTACCAAGGCTGGCGCGGCGGAAATGGCAGTGCGGGTGAGCGAAGTGCTCGCGAACTGGGTCCGGATGGAGGACACCCTGCTCGGCAACGACCTGCTGGCGTTGGGGGCCGACAACCACCCGGATACGCGCGAGAGGGCACGCAGTCTCTTCGCTCGGGTGCTCGACTGCCCCGGCGGGGGGCTCCGGATCGACACCATCCACGCCTTTTCGCAATGGCTTCTGGCAGCCTTCCCCACCGAGGCGGGGCTCACACCGGGCACCCGCCCGATGGAAGATCGCGACCGCGATCTGCTGGCGCATGAAGTGCTTGCTGACCTGCTGACCGAATGGGACGGGCAGGGCGGGGCAGGCCATACTGCCGCTATCGAGAGCCTGAGTGTCCGCCTCGGGCCGGATGGCGTGCGCAAGTGGCTGATGCGCTGCGCGGAGGCGCGCGACATGTGGTTCGGCCCGGGCGGTTGGCAGGAAGGCGACATCCCGGGGCGGGTGCGGACGGTGCTGGGGCTGGATGCGAAGGCTACAGCGGGTGATTTCGCCCCGGCCTGCGCAGATGGCATGCCGGGCGTTGATGCGGTGCGCCGGGTGATGTGGGTCTACGACCAGTGGGGCACAGCCAATGGGAAGAAATATGCCGGTGCGATCGGCGAGTGGCTGCTGGGCACCCCCGAAGAGCGGTTTACCGGCGTCGGCGCGCTGCTTGACGTCCTGTTCAACGATGAAGGCAAGCTCAAGTACCAGAATAATCTCGAGAAGAAGCTCGATGGTGTGCCTGCGCTGGCAGACGCGGCGCGCGAATGGCTGGAGGCGAGGGTTGCCGAGGCAACATTGCTCGATCTTGTCGATTACCTCGTCCCGGCGCTTACCGTGGGGCGTCGCTTCGCGCTGGCGTGGGATGAGGCCAAGAAGCGCGCCGGCCTGATCGACTTTGACGACCAGATCGCCCGCGCCGCGCAACTGCTCGCCTCGCCTGACCTTGGCCCGTGGATCCGGTTCAAGCTCGACCGGCAATTCGACCATATCCTGATCGACGAAGCGCAGGACACCAATGCCGAGCAATGGTCGATCATCAAGGCGCTGACCGACGACTTCTTCAGCGGCGAAGGGCAGCGTGCGGGCAAGCAGCGCACGATCTTCGTCGTCGGCGATTACAAGCAGGCGATCTTCGGCTTCCAGGGTACCAGTCCGGAAAACTTCGAGGCTGCCCGCACCGAGTTTGCCCGCCTGATCGGTGATGCGGCTGACAATGCCAATGCGCTCAGGCCGAAGCGCGAATGGAAGCACTTGCAGGATCTCGGCCTCGGTCGGTCGTACCGCACGTCGCAACCGGTGCTCGATTTCGTCGATGCCGCAATTTCTGCCATTGGGCCGGCCCAGTTCGGATTGCGGCAGGATGCGGAGCCGCACACCGGCTTCGACCGGCCCGGGCAGGTGGTGATCTGGCCAGCACTTGCTGCAAGCGCCGATGATCCCGAACAGGATGACGACAGCGAAACTGATAGTGCGGACTGGTTGCCTGAACCCGAGCGGCGCATGGCTGACAGGATCGCTGATCAGGTCAAGCACTGGCTTGAGCACGGTTACGCGCTGGTCAAGGACCCGGACAAACCGCGCAACGCCGGGCCGGGCGACATCATGGTGCTGGTGCGCAAGCGGCGCGAGCTCGCCGGGCTGATCGTCGCGCGGCTCTATGCGAAAGGCGTGCCGGTGGCCGGGGTTGACCGCTTGCGCCTTGGCGCGCCGCTTCCGGTCAAGGACCTGATGGCCGCGCTGCGCTTTGCCGCGCAGCCTCTAGATGACCTCAGCCTTGCCAACCTGCTGGTCTCACCGCTTGTCGGCTGGTCGCAGGAGCAATTGCTGGAGCACGGCTGGCGCCCTCCCGGCAATGGGCTGTGGGAGCATGTGCGCCGGTCCGACCATCCCGAGGTGATGGCGACAGCGGAGCAATTGCGCGAGCTCCTGCGGCGCGCCGACACTGACCTGCCGCAAGCCCTGTTGCACTGGATCCTGACCGGCCCATGGTCCGGGCGGCGGCGACTGGTGGCGCGGCTTGGCAGCGAAGCGAACGACCCGATCGACGAACTGCTCAACGCGGCCAGCGCCTATGCCGCGAACCACACCGCGAGCCTCGCGGGCTTCATCCGCTGGTTCGACAGCGGCGAGGGCGAACTCAAGCGGGAAGCCGGTGCGAGCGAGGGGCTGGTAAGGGTCATGACCGTGCATGGGTCCAAGGGGCTGCAGGCCCCGATCGTGATTCTCGCGGATGCAACCGGCAATCCGGACAAGTCCCTGCCGCGTGACCTGTCGCTCGACGAAGGCGAACGGGCTGTGCCACTGCCGACAGTGCGCAAAGCCGAGCGTGTCGGCCCGGTCGGCGCAGCTCACGAGGCTGCGAAGCGGGCGGAGCGCGAAGAGCACTGGCGCTTGCTCTATGTCGCCATGACCCGGGCGGAAGAGGCGCTGTTCATCGGCGGCGCTCTGGGCAAGAAGGAAAAGGAGCCTGCCGCTGACAGCTGGTATGCCCGCCTTGCAGCGCTCCCCGGCGGGGAGGAAATGGCCGACGAGATATGGGGCCTGTGCCAGCGTTTCGGGGTTCCGCCGCAACCGGTCGCACGAGATGGTGAGCAAGCGCCCGAGGAAGTTGCCGCTATGCCTGACTGGGCCCTGCGGCCGGTCGGGGACGAGCCGCGTCCGCCGCGACCGCTCGCGCCCTCTGCCTTGGGGCAGGACCCGGGGGCGGAACCGCCACTACCGTCAGACGCGCTTGCTGCCGCGGCCCGGCGCGGTGGCCTGATCCACCGCCTGCTCGAGCGGCTTCCGGACGTCCCGCCTGAAGAGCGCGCCGGGCAGGCCAGGCAATGGCTCGCGCGGACTGCGAGCGAACTCGAGGAGGGTGCGCGCGAGGAAATCCTGCAAGCCGCACTCGGTGTGGTCGCGCGATCCGGGTTTGCCGACCTGTTCGGCCCCGATGCGCTGGCGGAAGTGCCGCTGGCGGCGACCGTCGGCGGGCAGGTGATTGCGGGGGTGGCTGACCGGCTGCTGGTGACGCCAGAGGAAGTGACTGTGGTCGATTTCAAGACCGCGCGGCGACCGCCCGCATCGTTGCAGGCGGTGCCCGAAAGTGTCCGCAAGCAGATGGCGGCCTATGCAGCCGTGCTTGAGCAGATCTATCCCGGCCGCACGGTCCGCGCCGCCTTGCTCTACACCCAGACGCCGCAGATCATCGAACTGCCGCAGGAAGAACTGGCCCGATACAAGGGCGCGTTGTCCACAGCGCAGGAAAGCTTTGATCCGTTGCTGCTTGAGTGAGCGGCGGGAACTCCTACCTTGTGGGGCAACCGAACAGGAGATTTGCCATGGCCACCGTTACCGTCACCGATGCCAGCTTCCCGACCGATGTGCTTGCCAGCGACAAGCCGGTCTTGGTCGATTTCTGGGCCGAATGGTGCGGCCCGTGCAAGATGATCGCCCCCGCGCTGGAGGAAATCAGCGAGGAACTGGCCGACCAGGTGACCATCGCCAAGATGGACATCATGGAGAACACCGATACGCCGGGCAAACTGGGCGTGCAGGGCATCCCCTACCTGGTGCTCTACAAGAACGGCGAGAAGGCTGCCGAGCTGACCGGCGCGCGTCCCAAGAGCCAGCTCAAGGCCTGGCTGGAGAGCGTGCTCTAGTCCAGCAAGCTCAATCGCGCGGCCAGATCGTCCCACAGGGCCGGACTGGCCGCGCCGATCAGTCCGGGGCGGGCCCATTCGTCCACGCGGTATGCCGAGCCATCGGGGCGCGCCGCCTTGCCGCCCGCCTCGTTGAGCCACAGCACCCCTGCCGCATGGTCCCACGCCAGCGTTCGCTCGAAGATCGAAACGTCGTTCACGCCCAGCGCCAGCCGTGGGTACTGTTCCGCGGCGCAATAGGGGATGTCGACCAGCGCATAGTGCGGGGCGACATGCGCCTTGACCGCCTCGCGCCTCGCTTCCTCCATGAAGAGCATCGAAATGGCCGCGACCGGTGGAGTATCGCCAGTGGCACGGGCGGTCACGCGGTCGCCATTGACGAAGGCGCCCGCTCCGGCACGCGCGGCGCAGAACCGCCCGCTGAGACAGTCGTAAAGCCAGCCTGACCGGCACAACCCGCCTGAAGCCCGGGCAATGATGATCCCGAACGTCGGCTTGCCCGCCGCGAAATTGCGCGTTCCGTCGAGCGGATCTATGATCCAGCAATCGCCGCCGAGGGCATCCTGCACCGAGGCATCGTCATGCGCGGCTTCTTCGCCGACGATCGCGAGGCCCGGTTCGAGCGCCGCCAGCGCGTCACTCAGCATCGCTTCGGATTCGTGGTCGGCCACGGTGACGACATCGCCCGGTGCCTTTGCGGTCACTTCGCCGTCAGCCAGTGACTGGTAGCGCGGAAGGATGACCTGTTCGCTTACCCGCCGCATCAGCTTCTGGATCGCACTGTCGAGAGGATAATCATTCATCGAGCTTAATTCTCTGCTATAGTGCTGGTGGTAAGAGTAGGACAGCCAGCGATGAACGCACCCTTCGGCCATAATCGATCGATCGCAAGAGCAGGAAAATCCATGTACGCAATTGTCTTTGATCTAGACACAGCCACGCTCGAGCAGACCTACCCAAACCAGAGTTGGCGCAATGCCTATCAAGACATTCGCCGTGTGCTGGAAGATCGGGGTTTCGAGTGGCAACAGGGCTCCACCTATTTTGGTGGTTAGAATATCACAGCGGTCTATTGCGTTCTGGCGGCCCAGGAATTGAAGCGGCAATATCAATGGTTTCAACCTTCGGTTCGCGACATCAGGATGTTGAGAATTGAAGAAAACAACGACCTGGGCCCTGCGTTGGACTGATCAAGACCGGTAATCCGCGTTGATTGCGATATATCCGTGGGTCAGGTCGCAGGTCCACACTGATGCGCGGCCCTCTCCCAGTCCGAGGTCGACATCGATCCGGATCTCGCGGCCTTTCAGGTGGGCGGCAACCGGCGCTTCATCGTAATCGGCCAGCGGCTGCCCGTCGCGCGCGCACCATATGCCGCCGAAGCCGATCGACAGCCGGTCGCGGTCGGCCGGTTCGCCCGCCTTGCCCACGGCCATGACCACGCGGCCCCAGTTGGCGTCTTCCCCGGCGATGGCGGTCTTGACCAGCGGCGAGTTGGCGATGGCGAGCCCGACCTTGCGTGCGCTCTCGTCTGACACTGCGCCGGTGACCGCGATCTCGATGAACTTCTGCGCCCCTTCGCCATCGCGCACGACAAGGTGGGCGAGTTGGCGGCAGACATCGTCCAGCGCGGCGGCGAAGGCATCGACGCCCGCATCGTCGAACGAGACGAGCGGGGCATTGCCCGCAGCGCCGGTGGCGAAGGCCATCACGGTGTCGCTGGTCGAGGTGTCGCCATCGACGGTGATGCAGGAAAAAGTCCGCCCGTTGGCGCGTTCCAGCAGGTGCTGGAGGAAAGCGGGTTCTACCGCCGCATCGGTGAAAATGTAGCCGAGCATGGTCGCCATGTCCGGCGCGATCATGCCGCTGCCCTTGATGATCCCGCACAGTTCCACGCGCTTGCCCCCGACCATCGCCGAGGCATGGGCCCCCTTGGTGAAGGTGTCGGTGGTGCCGATGGCCTCGGCCACGTCCTCCCATCCGCACGGTTCAGCGACCAGTGCCGCTTCTATCCCGGCGCGCGCCTTGTCCTTCGGCAGGGGCACGCCGATCACCCCGGTGGACGATACAAACACCTGCTCGGCCGGGCACCCGAGATGGCCTGCGACCTGAGCCATGATCGCCTCGACCGCTTCGCGCCCTCGATAGCCGGTGAAGGCGTTGGAATTGCCTGCGTTGACCACCAGCGCCCGCGCATGGCCTTGCGCCACATTTGCGCGGCCCAGCTCGACTTCGCTGGAGGCGCAGGCGCTCTTCGTGAACACGCCTGCGACAGCGGTCCCCTCAGCCAGTTCGGCGAAAGTCAGGTCGCACCGGTCCCATTCCTTGTAGCGCGCGCAGGCGACGCGCAGGGTCACGCCGTCGATCTGCGGCATCGCGGGAAAGGGCAGGGCGAGGGGGCTTGCAGTGAGGTCCATCGCTGCGCGCATAGATAGGAACAGCGTCGCGGTAAATCGGGGAAGCGGGACGGGGCTGGACGGAATGGCGACAAGGGCCTATCTCCGTGCCCGTGATGCTGCGTCGCCTCCTAGCCTGCCTTGCGCTCCTGACCGGTCTTGCCGCCATTGGTGCGCCGGCAAATGCGGCTGTCGCAGATGCCTTGTCGGCACAGGTCGGGGTCAGCAAGACCGCTCCTTCTACTCCTGCGACCGAGCGGTGCGAGTGCTCGCCCCAGCGCGGCACGGCACCCGGGAAGCGCGAGCAGGGCCCGCAGTGCAAGCAGCGCCGCCCGGTCGTCATCACCATTCCGACGATCCAGTTCGGGCCTGACCGCGCGCGGGAATAGCGCGCGCCGCCAACATTCCTGCCTTACCGTGTCCCCCGGTGCCGAGCGCATGCGGGCGGCGTTTTCCGATATCTGCCCGCAAGGGAAATTCACACCATGATCCAGTCTCTCATGAAGTCGATCTTCGGTTCGTCGAACGATCGCTACGTCAAATCGATCGGCAAGATCGTCAACCAGATCAATGCGCTCGAGCCGCAGATCCAGGCCTTGAGCGATGCCGAGCTCCAGGCGCAGACCGCCAAGTTCCGTGCCCAGCTGGAAGAAGGCAGGACGCTCGACGATATCCTGCCGGAAGCCTTCGCGACCGTGCGTGAAGCGTCGGTGCGCGTGCTCGGCATGCGGCACTTCGATGTCCAGCTGGTCGGCGGCGTGGTGCTCCACCGCGGCGAAATCTCCGAAATGCGCACCGGCGAGGGCAAGACCCTGGTCGCGACGCTGGCGACTTACCTCAACGCGATCGAGGGCAAGGGCGTTCACGTCGTCACTGTGAACGACTACCTCGCCCGGCGCGATGCTGACTGGATGGGCCAGATCTACCGCTGGCTCGGCCTGACCGTGGGCGTGATCGTGCCGAACCTCGGTGAATACGAGCGGCGCGAGGCCTATGGCGCCGACATAACCTACGGCACCAACAACGAGTTCGGGTTCGACTACCTGCGCGACAACATGAAGCACGAGCGCGCCGGCATGGTGCAGCGCCCGTTCAATTTCGCGATCGTCGATGAAGTCGACTCAATCCTGATCGACGAAGCGCGCACCCCGCTGATCATCTCCGGGCCGACCGAGGACAAGTCTGAACTCTACACCGCGCTAGACGCTATCGTGAAGCAGGTGCCGGAAGAGTGGTACGAGAAGGACGAAAAGGCCCGCACGATCAGCTGGACCGAGGACGGCAACGAATCGATCGAGCAGATGCTGAAGGAATCGGGCCTGCTGGCGACCGACAACCTTTACGACGTCGAGAACACCATGGTCGTCCACCACCTTGACCAGGCGCTCAAGGCGAACGTCATGTTCAAGCGCGACACCGACTACATCGTGAAAGACGGCAAGGTCGTCATCATCGACGAGTTCACCGGCCGCATGATGGACGGCCGTCGCTGGTCGAACGGCCTGCACCAGGCGGTGGAAGCCAAGGAAGGGGTCAAGATCGAGCCGGAGAACCAGACGCTCGCCTCGATCACCTTCCAGAACTACTTCCGCATGTACCCCAAGCTGTCCGGCATGACCGGCACCGCCGCCACCGAAGCGCGCGAGTTCTGGGACATCTACAAGATGAACGTGGTCGAGATCCCGACCCATCGTCCGGTCTCGCGGATCGACGAGGAAGACGAGTTCTACAAGAACACCGCCGACAAGTTCCAGGCGATTGCCAAGGCGATTGCCGAGAAGAGCAAGATCGGCCAGCCGACGCTGGTCGGCACGGTCTCGATCGAGAAGTCGGAGCTGCTTAGCAAGTACCTCAACGAGGAAGGGGTGAAGCACGCCGTGCTCAATGCCCGCTTCCACGAGCAGGAAGCGCACATCGTGGCGCAGGCCGGCCGGCTCGGCGCGGTGACCATTGCCACCAACATGGCCGGTCGCGGCACCGACATCCAGCTGGGTGGCAACGTCGAGTTCCGGATCGAGGACGAACTCGCCGACATGCCCGAGGGGCCGGAACGCGAGGCCGCGATCGAGCGGATAAAGGCCGAAGTCGCGGAAGAACGCGAGAAGGTGAAGGCGGCCGGCGGCCTGTTCGTGCTCGGCACCGAGCGCCATGAAAGCCGCCGCATCGACAACCAGCTGCGCGGCCGCTCGGGCCGTCAGGGCGACCCGGGCCTGAGCCGGTTCTACCTGTGCCTCGAGGACGATCTCCTGCGCATTTTCGGGCCGGACACGCTGTTTGCCCGGATGATGAATTCCAACTTGCAGGATGGCGAGGCCATAGGCTCCAAGTGGCTCAGCAAGGCCATCGAGACCGCGCAGAAGAAGGTCGAGGCGCGCAACTACGACATCCGCAAGCAGGTCGTCGAATACGACGATGTGATGAACGACCAGCGCAAGGTGATCTACGAGCAGCGCGCCGAGATCATGGACAGCGAAGCGGTCGACGACGTGGTCACCGACATGCGCCACGATACGGTCAATTCGCTGGTCGGCACCGCGTGCCCGCCGGGCTCCTATCCGGAACAGTGGGACATCGAGGGACTCAAGGAAAAGGTCGCCGAGGTGTTCGGGATTATCCCGCCGATCGACGCGTGGCTCCAGGAAGACGCGGTCGAGCCGGAACTGTTTGAGGAGCGCATCCGGCAGGAAACCGATGCGATCATGGAACGCAAGTTCGCCGGGGCCGATGCCGAAATCTGGCGCCGGGTGGAAAAGTCGATCCTGCTGGAACGGCTCGACCATCACTGGAAGGAACACCTCGCCACGCTCGATGCGCTGCGCCAGGTCGTGTTCCTGCGCGCCTATGCGCAGAAGCAGCCGATCAACGAATACAAGCAGGAAGCCTTCGGCCTGTTCGAGCGCATGCTCGACACGCTGCGCGAGGACGTGACCGGCATCCTGGTCAAGAGCGAGCTGCGCATGGCGCCGCCGCAGGCCCCGGCATTGCCTGAACTGCCCGACTTCCTCACCGGCCATATCGACCCGCTGACGGGGCTGGACAATTCCGGCGACGGCGACGGCTCGGAAGCGCAGGCAGCGCTGTTCGGCTCGCTCGCCGGCAGCCCGCGCGCGGCCTACTCGCCGGGGGGTGCGGCAGGTACTCTCGACAATCCCTATGCCGGGATGGATGTCAGCCGCAATGCCCCGTGCCCGTGCGGTTCGGGCAACAAGTACAAACACTGCCACGGCGCGGCGGCATAAGCCGCGCCACCGGCGAACGAAAAACCCCGCGCAAGGCAGTGCCTTGCGCGGGGTTTTTCATTCGCTCTGGAAAGAAGTGGCTCCCCGAGTTGGATTCGAACCAACGACCAAGTGATTAACAGTCACCTACTCTACCGCTGAGCTATCGGGGAACAGCTGCTTGCGAGCGAAGCGCGCCTATATGGGCGGCGGATTCGTTTGGCAAGGGGCCAGATGTCCGATCAGACGAGGAATTGTTCGGCGACGATCCGTTCGTCCAGCGCATGGCCGGGATCGAACAGCAGGGTCAGTTCCGAATCGCCCGCGACTTCCAGCGAGACTTCGGCAATGTCGCGGAATTCCTTCTGATCGGCCACGGCGGAGACCGGGCGCTTGTCCGGCTCGTTGACCCGGAAGCGGATGGTCGAGCGGTCAGGCAGGATCGCCCCGCGCCACCGGCGCGGGCGGAACGGGCTGATCGGGGTCAGCGCCAGCAGCTGCGAATCGAGCGGCAGGATCGGGCCGTTGGCGGAGAGGTTATAGGCGGTCGAGCCTGCCGGGGTGGCCACCAGCACGCCGTCGCACACCAGTTCGCGGATCCGCACCCGCTCGTCGACAGAGACTTCGATCTTGGCGGTCTGGCGGGTTTCGCGCAGCAGCGAGACTTCATTGATGGCGCAGGCCACCTTGCGTTCGCCTGTCTGGCTGATGGCTTCCATGCGCAAGGGCGCGATGCCGATCGAGCGGGAGCGGTTGACCTTGTCGAGGATCTTCGACCCGTGCCGATAACGGTTCATCAGGAACCCGACCGTGCCCAGGTTGAGGCCATAGACCGGCCGGATATCGCCTGCATCGAGCATGGCGTGGAGGGTTTGCAGCATGAACCCGTCACCGCCGAGCACTACCACCGCGTCGGCTTCGCCAACCGGGACCCAGTCGTGCGTCTGCGCGAGCTCGGATGCTGCTTCCTGCGAGCGTTCGGTATCCGAAGCCAGGAGAGCCAGCCGCGTAAAGCCGTGATTGCTGCCCAAAAAACCGGTCCTCTTGGTGGCACAGTGTTGCCGGGGCCTACCTATGGGCCAGTGTGCCATTTGGCAACGCATCAGAATTGTCAGCTATCATCCGGGCGTCATCGGCTATGCGGGACCAATGCCTGCAATTGCCGAATTCGAACGCCCGAGAACCGACCGTCGGACCCGCGTCGAGCGGCGTCGGCAGGCGACACCGGCGCAGGTCGCCCAGCTCGAAGCAGCGATTGCCGGGGGCGCGATCGAAGTCCTGTTCCAGCCGCAGTACCTGTGCGAATCCGGCATGCTGGCTGGGGCGGAAGCGCTGGTGCGCTGGCAGCATCCGGAGCAGGGCCTGCTCGCCGGGGACCGGGTTTTCGCCATGGCGCAGGATGCGGGTTTGGCGGGAGAGCTGGTGCGATTCGTGTGCATCACGGCGATGTCCGCCGCGGTTTCCTGGCCCGATGAGCACCGCCTGTCGATCAACGCGACCGCGCGCGATCTTGCCGATCCGGCCTATCCCGCGGTGCTGCTCGAATGCCTTGCCGGGTCAGGCCTGCCGCCATCGCGCCTGACATTGGAAATCACCGAGCAGGCACTGCTTGACGGGCTGGCCGATACCGCCCGGATGCTCGAACGGCTGACTGACAAGGGCATCGCCATTGCGCTTGACGATTTCGGGGCCGGCTTCTGCAATTTCCGCTATCTGAAGACCTTGCCGCTCGCCGCGCTGAAGCTGGACCGGTCCATGGTGGAGGGCATCACCACCGACCGGCGCGATCTTGCCGTCTTGCGGGCGATCATGGCCATGGCGCGCGCGCTGGACCTGCGGGTGATTGCCGAAGGGATCGAAACCCAATCCCAGCAGGCAGCTGTATGCCGCGAAGGGTGCGACCTGTGGCAGGGCTTTCTCGGCGGAGCGGCGATGACGGGCACTGCCTACCGCGCGCTGATTGAGGTTTAGGTCTTCGCGGCCCGTCGGGCGATCCCGCTCAGCCCCTTGGTCAGCTGGAACAGGCCGTTGAGGCGGGCTTGCGGGTCGCCCCAGGCGCGGTTGATCACCAGCTTCATGTCCGGGCGCAGCTTGGCGGTGCCATCGAGCCGCGCGACCCAGGCGAGCAGGCCCGCCGGATCGGGGAAATGGTCGTTGTGGAAGCCGACCAGGGTGCCGCGCGCGCCGACGTCGATCTTGGCGATGTTGGCGACAATCGCCTGCTGCTTGATTTCGATCAGCTTGACCAGGTTGGCGGTTGCTGCGGGCAGCGGGCCGAACCGGTCGATCATCTCCGCCGCGAGTGATTCGACTTCCGCCTTGTCGCTGGCATCGTTCAAGCGGCGGTAGAGCGCCATGCGCACGGTCAGGTCTGGCACGTAGTCGTCCGGGATCATGATCGGGGCATCGACAGTGATCTGCGGGCTGACCGTTTCCGCCTTGGCGGCAAGCCCGGCGGCGCCTGCCTTGGCCGCAAGGATCGCGTCTTCCAGCATCGACTGGTACAGTTCGAACCCGACTTCGCGGATATGGCCACTCTGTTCGTCGCCCAGCAGGTTGCCTGCGCCGCGTATGTCGAGATCATGGCTGGCGAGCTGGAACCCGGCGCCCAGGCTGTCGAGATCGCCGAGCACTTTCAGGCGTTTCTCGGCCACTTCCGACAGCTGGGTGTCGGGGGCGGTGGTCAGGTAGGCATAGGCGCGGAGCTTCGATCGGCCGACGCGCCCGCGCAGCTGGTAGAGCTGGGCCAGGCCGAAAATGTCGGCCCGGTGGATGATGATGGTGTTGGCGCTGGGCAGATCGAGCCCGCTCTCGACGATCGTGGTCGACAGCAGCACGTCGTACTTGCCCTCGTAGAACGCGCTCATGCGTTCCTCGATCTCGGTCGCGCCCATCTGCCCGTGCGCGGCGATGTGCTTGACCTCGGGCACATGCTCGCGGAGCCATTCCTCGACCCCTTCCATGTCGGAAATGCGGGGCACGACGATGAAGCTCTGCCCGCCGCGATGGTGTTCGCGCAGCAGTGCCTCGCGCATCACCATGTCGTCCCATTCCATCACGTAGGTCCGCACCGCAAGGCGATCGACCGGCGGGGTCTGGATGGTGGAGAGTTCACGCAGCCCGCTCATCGCCATTTGCAGCGTGCGCGGGATCGGCGTGGCGGTGAGCGTGAGCATGTGCACGTCGGCGCGCAATTGCTTCAACCGCTCCTTGTGATTCACCCCGAAGCGCTGCTCCTCGTCGACAATGACAAGGCCGAGATTGCGGAACTTTGTGGTCTTGGACAGGATCGCATGGGTGCCGACGATCACGTCAACCTGCCCCTTTTCCAGCCCTTCGCGGGTCGCGGCCATTTCCTTTGCCGGAACCAGCCGGCTGAGCCGCCCTACGGTCAGCGGGAACCCGGCAAAGCGTTCAGCGAAGTTCTGGTAATGCTGGCGGGCGAGCAGGGTGGTGGGGGCGACCACCGCGACTTGCTGCCCGTTCATCGCCGCGACGAAGGCGGCGCGCAGCGCGACCTCGGTCTTGCCGAAGCCGACATCTCCGCACACCAGCCGGTCCATCGGCTTGCCGGCAGCCAGATCGTCGAGCACGTCGGAGATGGCGCGGTCCTGATCGTCGGTTTCGGCCCAGGGGAAGCGCTCGACGAACTGGTTGAAGCTGGCGTCTTCCGGCTCGAGCACCGGCGCCTTGCGCAGCGCGCGCTGGGCGGCGACCGCGAGCAGTTCGCCCGCGATCTCGCGGATCCGGTCCTTCAGCTTGGCGCGGCGTTTCTGCCACCCTTCGCCGCCGAGCCGGTCGAGCATGACCAGATCTTCGCTGCTGCCGTAGCGGGTGAGGACGTCGATGTTCTCGACCGGGATGTAGAGCTTGTCGCCCCCCCGGTACTCCAGCATCACGCAGTCGTGCTTGCTCTGACCGACCGGGACCGGTTCGAGGCCGAGGTACTTGCCGATCCCGTGTTCGATATGGACGACCAGATCGCCCCGGTTGAGCGCCTGAAGTTCGGCCAGGAAGGCATCGGAATCCTTGCGCTTCTTGCGCCGCCGCACCAGCCGGTCGCCGAGCAGGTCCTGCTCGGTCAGCAGTTCCAGCTGGTCGCTGGCGAACCCGCTCTCCAGCGGTAGCACCACCGCGACCGGTTTGCCCTTGGCGGCAAGGCCGAGCGCTTCCTGCCAGCTTTCGGCCAACAGGGTGTCGGCCCCGGCTTCGGAAAGGATCGAGGCGATCCGCGCCTGGCTGCCGGTGGAGTAGGCCGCGAGCAAGGCCTTGCGGCCCGATTTTCCAACCGCCTTGAGATGGTTGGCCGCCGCTTCGTAGGCATTGTCGCCCCGCGCCCGTTCTGGCGAGAAATCGCGCGCGGAAGCGAAGCCGAAGTCGATCACGGTAGCGCTCTCGGGCTCGGCGAAGATCGCCGCGCGGTGTGCGGGCGCGCTGGCGAGACCGGCGGCAAACTCCTCGGGCGTCAGGTAAAGCGCATCCTGCGCCAGCGGGCGATAACTGCCCTTGGCCTGCCCGCTGGCGGAGCGGCGCTGCTCGGCGTAGTCGGCGATATCGGCGAGCCGCTCCTCGCCTGCCGCCATCGCGCCTGCGTCGATCACCACCACGTCGTCGGCATGGAGATAGTCGAACAGGCTCGCCATCTTCTGCTCGAACAGCGGCAGCCAGTGCTCCATCCCGGCCAGCCGCCGCCCCTCGCTGATGGCCTCGTAGAGCGGGTCCTGCGTCGCGGTCGCGCCGAACAGTTCGCGGTAGCGCGTCCGGAAGCGCTTGATGCTGTCCTCGTCGAGCAGAGCCTCGCTCGCGGGCAGCAGCAAGTGCGATGCAAGCACCCCGGTGCTCATCTGGGTGGCGGGATCGAACAGGCGCAGCGATTCGAGTTCGTCACCGAAGAAATCGAGCCGCAGGCCTTCGTCGAGGCCGGACGGGAACAGGTCGACAATCGAACCGCGCACGGCATATTCGCCCTTGTCGACCACGGTGTCGGTGCGGCTGTAGCCTTGCCGCTGGAGCAGGGCGGAAAGGCTTTCGCGCCCGATCTCGGTTCCGGGGCGGAATTCACGCACACTCTCGCGCACCCGGAACGGGGTCAGCACGCGCTGCAGAACCGCGTTGACCGTGGTGACGAGCAATTGCGAGCCCTGCTTGCCTGCCTGCAACCGGTGCAACGTGGCGAGGCGCCGCGCGCTGACCGTCAGGGCAGGGCTGGCGCGGTCATAGGGCAGGCAATCCCACGCGGGGAATTCCAGAACTTCCAGTTCCGGTGCGAAGAACTGCGCTGCCTCGGCCACTGCGCGCATCGCGGCATCGTCTGGCGCGATGAACACCGCGCGCTGTTTCGCCGCGCGCGCTAGGTCAGCCAGGATCAGCGGCTGCGCGCCCCGCGCAAGCGAGGCCAGCGTCAGCGGCTCGCGGGCCGAGAGGATGCGGTTAATGTCAGGCATGGTCAGCGCGGGATGGTGACGTAGTCGAGCCGCTGCATCAGCGCCATCTGCGCGCCCGTGAAGCGTTCCGGCACCGGTCCGGTCTGGAAGGCCCATGCGAGCACGTCGACATCGTCTTCTTCCAGCAGTGCTTCGAACCAGTCGAGGTCCGCCCCGGCCCAGTCGGCATGGTAACGGTCGAAGTATCCGCCAATGGTGTAGTCGGCCTCGCGCGTGCCGCGGTGCCAGGCACGGAATTTGGCTCGGGCAAGGCGAACGGGATCGGGCATGGGGTTAGCCCTTAGCGATGATAATCCCGCCCGTCATCCCTGCGCAGGCAGGGATCCATCACGTTTCGGAATGGCGCGCTATCGACAGGATATCTGGACCCCTGCCTGCGCAGGGGTGACGGAGGCTTTTCCTATGGGTTAGGACAGTACCCGCCATGCGCCCCGATATCCTCAACCCGCTGTTCGCTGAAACGGAGACGCTGGACGGCGTCGGGCCGAAGCTGCGCAAGCCGCTGGAGAAGCTCGGGCTCACGCGGGTGCGCGACCTTGCCTACCATCTGCCCGAACGGTTCGTGTCGCGCCGCCCGGTCGCCAATCTCGACGAAGCGGGCGAGGGCGAGCAGGTGGTCATTGCCCTGACCGCGATCGAGCATCGCGCTTCTCGCACCCAGCGCGGGCCCTACCGCGTGCTGGCGCAGGATGCGCTCGGCAATGTCTGCGCACTGACCTGGTTCGGGCGGGCGAGCTACAGCGCGAAGAAGCTGCTGCCGGTGGGCGAGACGCGCTGGATTTCCGGGCGGCTCGACCGTTATGGGGACATGCTCCAGATCGTCCATCCCGACCATGTCGAGGAGAAGGACGGGGCCAGCCTCGCCCGCCTGTGCGAGCCGGTCTATGCCCTGTCCGAAGGGCTGACCCAGCCGAAGGTGATCGGCCTTGCCGCGCAGGCGCTGGCGCGGCTGCCGCACCTGCCCGAATGGATCGAGCCGGGCCAGCTTGACCGCGCCGGATGGCCGGGGTGGAGCGATGCGCTCCATCTGGCGCACAAGGGCGAGCACGCCGCCGCGCGTGACCGGCTGGCCTATGACGAACTGCTGGCCAACAGCCTCGCGCTGCTGCTGGTCCGGGCCGACAACCGTCGCAAGCGCGGGCAGGCGCTGCGCGGTGACGGGCACTTGCGCGCGCGGCTCGAACTGCCGTTTCCGCTTACCGGCGCTCAGCAACGGGCGATTGCCGAGATCGAAGGCGACCTGGTGCAGGACGCGCCAATGCTGCGCCTGCTTCAGGGTGATGTCGGCGCAGGCAAGACGGTGGTCGCACTGGAAGCGATGCTCATCGCGGTCGAGGCGGGCAAGCAGGCCGCCTTGCTCGCCCCGACTGAAATCCTCACCCGGCAGCACTTCGAAACCCTGCGCCGCATGCTGGCGCCCACTGGGGTCGAGATCGCCATCCTGACCGGGCGGGACAAGGGGCGCGCGCGAGAGAGTGTGCTGATGGGATTGCTCGACGGTTCGGTGCAGATCGTCGTCGGTACGCACGCGATCTTCCAGGACAGCGTCGCCTATCGCGACCTTGCACTGGTGGTGATCGACGAGCAGCACCGCTTCGGCGTCGCGCAGCGCCTGCGGCTGGCGAGCAAGGGCAGGGCTGCGCCGCATACGCTGGCGATGACCGCGACCCCGATTCCGCGCACTCTCACGCTGGCGAATTATGGCGAGATGGACGTCAGCCGGCTCGACGAGATGCCGCCCGGCCGCCAACCGATCGACACCCGGGTGGTGTCGCAGGAACGGCTGGCGGACGTCATCGAAGGGGTCGGGCGGCACATTGGCGGCGGGAGCCAAGCCTACTGGGTCTGCCCCATGGTCCACGAGCATGAGACTGAGGACATTGCCGCGGCCGAGGCACGCCATGCGATGTTGCGCGAGCGCTTCGGCGATGCGGTGGTGCTGGTCCACGGGCAATTGCGCCCGGAACAGAAGGACGCCGCGATGGAGCGTTTCGCAAGTGGCGAGGCGAGCCTGCTGGTGGCAACCACGGTGATCGAGGTGGGGGTCGATGTGCCTGCCGCCACACTGATGGTGATCGAGCAGGCCGAGCGGTTCGGGCTCGCGCAGTTGCACCAGCTGCGCGGGCGCGTCGGGCGGGGAAGCGACAAGTCGACCTGCCTGCTGCTGCGCGGCGAAGCGCTGTCGGAAACGGGCCGGGAGCGGCTCGCCCTTATGCGCGAGACGCAGGACGGGTTCCGGCTGGCGGAGGAAGACCTGCGCCTGCGCGGCGGGGGCGAACTGCTCGGCACGCGCCAGTCGGGCGATGCCGCGTTCCGCATTGCCACACTGGAACAGATCACCCGGCTGCTCCCTGCCGCGCACGATGACGCGCGCCTGCTGATCGAGCGGGACGGCGGCCTGACCGGCCTGCGCGGAGAAGCGGCGCGGGTGCTGCTTTACCTGTTCGAGCGCGACTGGGGCGTGCAGCTGCTGCGGGGCGGTTAGATCACCTCTCGCCCATTCCAGCCCGCACCGCCCCTAAGGGGCCGTATCGGGCGCCCCGCTGGAAATTCCGGAAATTCCGGGGACAATTCCGGGGCACCAGACCAAATTCCGTTTGGCCTGGGGACCTCGTTTGTCGGGGTCGAGCTTTCTCCCGATACGCGGTTCGACATGGCTGAGGCAGTCTGCTCTGGCGAGCGACCGGTCGCTGCGCAGGTACGGGCGCGGGCAAACACCCGCCGCCATCACCACGCGTGGCGACGGCGGCGGACGCTGTCCTTACTCCCCGCCGACAGCTTCCATCACCGGTTCGCCGCTCGGCTCTATCGTGTTGCCGGTCAGGCCGCGGGCTTCGAGCATCGGGGTCACATCGGGCTGGCGGCCGGCGAAGTTTCGGAACATCTCGAAGTAGTCCATCGTCCCGCCGCGGCTGATCACGGTGGCGCGGTAGTGGTCGCCGTTCTTGCGGGTCAGCCCGCCGTTGTCGGTGAACCACTTGCGGCTGTCGCGGTCGAGCATCTCGGTCCACAGGTAGCTGTAGTATCCGGCCGAGTAGCCGGCGGGCGAGCTGAACACGTGGTTGAAGTAGTTGCTGCGATAGCGCGGCGGCACCAGGTCGACCTTCAGCCCCAGCTCCTCCAGCGCGCGGCGCTCGAACGCATCGACATCGGCGGCGGTCCTGATCTTGGCCGCTTCGTCCACCGACAGCGCGTGCCACTTCATGTCGAGCAGCGCTGCGGCGACCACTTCGCCGAAATCGTAGCCCTGGTTGAACTTGCTCGCCGCGTCGATCTTCTCGATCAGCTCGGCCGGGATCGTCTCGCCGGTCTTGTAGTGCTTGGCATAGTTGGCGAGGATCGAGGGCCAGGTGGCCCACATCTCGTTGACCTGGCTCGGGTATTCGACGAAGTCGCGCGCGGTCGCGGTGCCGGAAAGGCTGGCGTACTGCTGGTCGGCGAAGAACCCGTGCAGCGCGTGGCCGAATTCGTGGAACATGGTGTTGACGTTGTCGAAGCTGACCAGCTGGACTTCGCCCTCGGCGGCCTTGGGGATGTTGAGCACGTTGTAGATCACCGGCTTCGTCCCGTAGAGATAGCTCTGGTCGACGAAGTTGCTCATCCACGCCCCGCCGCGCTTGCTCGGGCGCTGGTAGGGGTCGAAGTAGAAGATCCCCAGCTCGCTCCCGTCGCGGTCGAACACCGAATAGGTGGTCACGTCGGGGTGGTAGACCGGCAGGTCGGTGCGCTTCTTGAACGAGAGGCCGTAAAGCTGGTTCGCGGCGTAGAACACCCCGTCTTCCAGCACCTTGTCGATCTGGAAGTATTCCATGACCTTGTCTTCATCGAGCTGGTAACGCTCGGCCTTGACCTTGTTGGCATAGCGGTACCAGTCCCACGGCTCGACCGGGTAGTTGCCGCCTTCGGCCGCGATCATCTCGTTGAGCAGCGCCGCTTCGCGCGCCTGGGTGGCGGCGAGGGCGGGGACCATGTCGGTCATGAACCCGATTGCGGTTTCCGGCTTCTTCGCCATCCGGTCGACCAGGGCATAGCTGCCCCAGCTGTCATGCCCGAACAGCGCCGCCTTCTGCGCGCGCAGCTGGACGATGCGCGCGATCAGCTCGCGGGTGTCGTTCGGCCCGCCCTGTTCGGCGCGGGTCAGCGAGAGCTTGAGCAGCTTCTCGCGCGTGTCCCGGTTGGCAAGCGCGGGGAGGAGCGGCTGCTGGGTGGTGTTCTGGAGCGCGATCGCGAACTTGCCTGGCATGCCCTTGTCCGCCGCGAGTTTGGCCGCTGCGTCGATATCGGCCTGCGACAGCCCGGCGAGCTCGTCCGCACTGTCGACCACCAGCGCATTGGCGACGGTTGCTGCGCGCACGCGCTGGCCGAAATCGGTGGTCACCTTCGACAGTTCGGAGTTGATCGCCTTGACCTGCTCCTTCTCCGCAACGGTCAGCATCGCGCCCGCGTTGACCATGCCTTCGTAGGTCTCTTCCAGCAGCTTGGCCTGCTCGACCGTGAGCGAGAGCGAGGCGCGGCTGTCGTACACCGCCTTGACCCGGGCAAACAGCACCGGATCGAGCGTGATCGCGTCGCCATGCTGCGACAGCTTGGGGCCGATCCTGGTCTGCGTCTCATCGAGCGTATCGTTGGTGTTCGAGCCGGTCAGCGCGAAGAACATGGTCGCGACCCTGCCGAGCGTGCGGCCCGAGGTTTCCAGCGCGACAATGGTGTTTGCGAACGTCGGCGCCTCCGGGTTGGCCTTGATCCGCGCGATCTCGCCGTTGTGGATCGCCATCGCCTGCTCGAACGCGGGCAGGTAGGCGGCGTCGGGCACCTTGGTGAAGTCAGGCGCGTGGAACGGCAGCATACTGTCGTTGGCGAAATAGACCATGACCCGGTCGATCTGGTCCTGGCTCAGTTTGGCAGACGCGGTTGCGGCAGCGGTCTTGGTCTGGGCCATGGCGGTCTCCGGCAGGGTGGCAAGGGTGGCAACCAGCGCGCCGGCAGCGGCGGCGATCATCAGGCGGGATTTCATCATACGACCTCTCGGTTTGCGGCCGCGACGCGGGAAGCGCCGCTCAGCCTCGCTTATGGCTGCCTCTATGGCTGAGCGCGCTTGAACCGGAGATTGATTGCAATTGCAACCGGTGAGGTGGCGTTGGTCGAGCGGGGAGGGGCGGTGGTCGAAAGTGGCCTGTAGGATGGAAGCGACAGGAATCGCAAAAAAGACCCAAGTGCAGATTGCGCGAGTTCTTGGCGTGTGAGACGCTGCAAATATTGCTGAGGAAGGTGAGTCGAAAAATTTCTCGCGAGATCCAAGACAAAAGCCATTGACGACTTTCGGTTTGGGAGCTTCCGGGACAGCGTAAGTGGTCTGAAACTATGGATAATCCGGGGGGTGTTATGGGCTCGATCAATCGGCAGTTCTTTTTTGACCACGTGCGGGTGGCCTTGTTCGGCGGATCGCTGAAACAGTCGCAGGTCAACGGAATGACAGCGTTGCTCGATTATTGGGAAAGCAAGCATGCGCCGAAGGATGATCGCTTGCTCGCCTACCTGATGGCAACGGCATTCCACGAAACCGACAAGAAGATGCAGCCCATCCGCGAATACGGCAGCATCTCCTATTTCGACAAACGGTACGGTCCGCCGCCGGTCGGCACCAACCCGTCACTGGCCAGATCGCTCGGCAATACCCAGCAAGGCGACGGCTCGCGGTTCTGCGGGCGCGGCTTTGTCCAGCTGACCGGTCGGCGAAACTATACTGACTGGGCAGGCAGGCTCGGGCTGGATCTGGTCGGCAACCCGGACCTTTGCCTCGGTCTGGATGCATCGACGAAAATTCTGGTCGAGGGCTCTTTGCTGGGCATATTTACCGGGCGCAAGCTGCCCAATTACTTCAACGCAACGACATCGGACTGGCGCAATGCGCGGCGGGTTATCAACGGCACCGACAAGGCTGATCTGATCGCCGGGCACGGCAAGCAGTTCTATGCTGCGATCAGCTACACGGTGTGAAGGGTGCGGCAATGAACCGGACAAGAATCCTGGCAGGTGCAGTCCTGCTCTGTATGCCTGCGATTGTCAGTGCGGCGGCGCCGGGCGATTTCACCTGTGTGAACCGCAATGCCGAGATCAATTGCTCGGCCGAAGCCTGTGAGGTCGAAACCGGCGGCTTCACGCCGATGAGCCTGTCGCGCGAGGGCAACCGGATCGAAGTCTGCGCCTACAGTGGCTGCTGGAAGGGGCCGCTCGACCTGATCCGCACGCGCGGCGATCTGACGATCCTGCACGCGCGGCTGAGTGGTGGCCACGGCCAGGTGAGTGTGTCGTACGACCGCAAGCTGAAGGTCGCCAGCATGATTTGGGGCAATTTTGTGCAGGCGTTGAGTTGTGGGGAAAGTGGCTGAGGCCAGGTGGCAGCGACGGGGCGCTCCGGCTGCCCTACTGGCTCTGTCAATGCTCGGTGCCTGCACAAATGTACAGATCGGTAACGGGGGAACCCGTGCGACCTACATAGGACTTGTGAGCATAGATGCACCGCAATCAGCGGATGGCTTGCATGTCTTCGAAACGAAGAGCCTCGGGCTGGGTTGGAACAACGGCCCGTTCTTGGGTTGGAGTTCGGGTAGTTGGATCACTGCCGATCCTCAAAAATGCCAGATGGTTATCGTGATCCGGTCTGACGTTGAAGTGGACAATGCAGTGAAGATTTTGAAGTCTCTGGAGGGTCAGGACGTATGCATAGCAGATTTATCCGGTTCGCTGCGCCAATAGTCATCGTGGCAATTGCTGCAGGAGGCTGCACGCAGATGACGCGCCATAGCAACATGGTCGTTTTCGGGACGAACACCGTTGTTGGAGTACGGGTCGGCACAAATGCCACACAGGTACCATCAATAGATATTGGCTATACGCGCCAAGAGGCGGTCCTCATGCCGGTCGTTGCGAATACCGGCATAGAGAAGGATGAGAAGGCCACCGAAAAGCTGACGCCGTGTGAAATAGACGATACGGTTCAAATTGTCGCTGGAAATCCCGCGCCGTCGGCAGGCAGCGCTCTTCCGGTTTTTGCAACCCATCCGTGCTTGCTGGTTGCAACCGATGGACGCAATGCCAAAGACAGCTATTCGGTGCTCGCCAGTTTCGGCGCCGATTTTGGCGCATCATCTGAACCTAGCAAGGCGACGGCGAAGGGTGGGCTTGCGCAGTATTTCGCAACAGGGATGGCGGCTCAGCTTCTGGCTTTGAACGGGGGCGCGGCCGTGGTTGCTACCGGGCAAGCCGCTGAAAAAGCGTCTGAGAATGCTCCAATGACACTGAGCGGTGTTGCGGCATTGACTCCAACTCCAGCTGATGCGGCCAGGGCGGCTCCAGCGGTTGCTTCGTACAAGGCAGCACGGGAGTTATTGGCGTCCAAGGTTCGACTGACCGCGCCCGGTGATCTTGTTGCCCGGTTCGATGCGTTCCAGAGCGCTCTTGGTGGCGGCAAACCGAACATAATGGTGCGATGCGATAGCCCCGGCACCTGTGCGGCAAAGATCGCCGACGATGACTTCTTTCTGAGCAATTATAACGCGGACCCAGTCAAGTTCGCGAATGCTGTTGAAAATTGGCGTTGATACGGGAGGCGTTATGGCAGGCACAACACATATCACGGGCTTTCGGACAAGCGAAGAGTTGCGGAACGCGGCCGCAGCCTTTCAGGATCTTGGCTATACTACGGTGCAGGCGGGGCCAAGCAAGGATGTCGTCGATCGGCCGGCCGGAGGGGTACAGGACTGGCCGTTCGACGGTACTAAAGATTGGTACATTCTCGTGGCTACCAAAGACCCCATAACCGACCCATCATCGAAAGCGGATGCTGACGCTTGAGCTGTCAGAATCCTCACTTCGCACACTTGCTCTTGTCGCCTTTCTTGCACGCTTCCACGTCCGCGCGCCACTGGGCCATCTTCGCGGCGTGTTCGCGTTCGCGGCGCAGGCGCTCGGCTTCCACTGCGGCGAGCTGGGCTTCGTAGTCCGATTGCTGGCGGGCGATGATCGCCTCGCGGTCGCGCAGGGCTTTTTCGAACGCCTGACGGTTGGCTTCGTTCTCGGCCAGCTGGCGGGTGCCGAATTCGGCCTGCTCCCGGTTCAGCCGCTCGCGTTCGGCCAGCTCGCGTTGCTCCTGCTCGGAGGTCACCGGGACGGAGAGAATGTCAGCAGGCGGTGCAGCGGGCGCCGCAGGGTTGGAGCGCCCGGACTGCGGGGCCGGGCGACGGACCGGAGCGGCTGTGGCGGTGGT
>JAHDXX010000274.1 GCA_023384025.1 Sphingomonadaceae bacterium | reverse complement strand
AACCCTCCTTAAATCACAACCTCAAATCTGTGCCATTGGTGCTGACGGGGGACAGCCGAGACGATCGCGCGGCTGCCGATAGTCGCACTGCAGGGGCAATCGCACGCGCTGTTCTATCCACCCGATGAATTGGAAGCTGATCTCCCCGCCGCCGATCTGACGGTCGCATCTCAGCGGGGCCATCTCGAGCGCGAAGCCTGGCGGGTCCGGGGCGATGGCACCGAATATCTGGCAAAGCTTACGATCAACCCTCTTATCGACGCTGAAGGCTCTGTGGTGGGCTTTTGCTGCATTGCGCGCGATATAACCGAAGAGGTCTCGGTGCGCAGGTCCTTTGAGGCGCGTGAGCAGCACCTGCAGTCCATCCTGGCAACCGTTCCCGACGCGATGGTCGTCATCGACGAGAATGGCTGCATTACCTCGTTCAGCGCGGCTGCCGAACGCTTGTTCGGATATGACGAACAAGCGCTTCTCGGTGCGAATGTAGCTTGCCTCATGCCCGAACCGGACCGGTCGAGACATGACGAGTATATCGCGCATTATCTGCGCACCGGTGAAAAACGGATCATCGGCATCGGCCGCGTGGTCACCGGACAGCGCAGGGATGGCAGCACTTTCCCGATGGAGTTGTCTGTCGGCGAGGCCGGGGAGGAAGGCGCTCGGATTTTTACCGGCTTTGTTCGCGATCTCTCGGAAAAAGAGCGGGACGAACTTGAGTTGAAGGCGCTTCAGGCCGAGCTCGTCCATGTAGCGCGGGTGAGTGCGATGGGCACAATGGCGTCCACTTTGGCGCACGAGCTCAATCAGCCCCTAACGGCGATCGCAAACTATCTTGAGACCGTGCGCGACGTGATGGACGGCACGGTCGAGGCTCCTGCGGCGCTGGTCCGCGACGCCTTGGCCGAAGCGGCCGAAGAAACCCACCGGGCCGGGCATATTGTGCGCCGGTTACGTGACTTCGTCGCTCGCGGAGAAGTCGAAAAAAGCATCGAATCCATAGCGTCACTGATCGGGGAGGCGAGCAAGCTCGCTCTGATCGACGCGCGCGAACGGGGAACTCGCAGCTTTTTCGAATTCGATCCCGAAGCGTCGCTGGTGCTGGTCGACCGCGTCCAGATTCAGCAAGTCCTCGTAAACCTGATGCGTAATGCGGTCGAAGCCATGGCCGATGTTCCAAAGCGCGACCTGTATGTGACCACCAGCTTGCTCGACGACGGCTATGTTCAGGTCACCGTCCAGGACAGCGGTCCCGGGATCTCGCCCGCGATCCTGCCGCAGCTTTTCGATGCGTTCGTCAGCAGCAAGACCGAAGGCATGGGTCTTGGCCTGTCGATTTGCCGGACCATTGTCGAAGCGCACGGTGGCCGGATCTGGGCCGAACAGCGTCCGGGCGGGGGCGCGACCTTTCATTTCACCTTGATCAATGCGCGCGCGGAAAACGAACATGACTAAGTCCAGAACCATCTATCTCGTCGACGACGACGAAGCCATTCGCAAGTCGGCAGGCTTCATGCTGCGCACTTCGGGGTTTACCGTACATGCCTATGCGTCGGGCAGCGAGTTCCTGAAGACCGCCTCCACACTCGAGACCGGCTGCGTCTTGCTCGATGTCCGGATGCCCGGTCTGGACGGCTTGCAGGTCCAGGCTTCGCTGCGCGCGCGGGGCATCGCGATGCCGGTTGTGGTGCTCACTGGCCATGGCGACGTCGCGATTGCGGTTCAGGCGATGAAAGCCGGTGCGATCGACTTTATCGAAAAGCCGTTTGAAAAGGCTGCGCTGCTTGACGCGATCGCGCGCGGTTTTTGCCGGATAGACGATGCCGACAGCAAAGCGGTCGAAGAATCCGATGCGCAGGTGCGCCTTGCGCTGCTGACGCCCCGCGAGCGCGAAATTCTCGACGGACTCGCACAAGGCTATCCGAACAAGACGATTGCCTATGACCTTGGCATCTCGTCGCGCACTGTCGAGGTTCATCGCGCCAGTTTGATGCAGAAGCTCGCTGCCCATAGCCTCTCCGATGTGCTGCGGATCGCTTTCGCTGCGGGGGTAGGGCGCCAGACGGCTGGGTAGGACGATTACTTACAGACGCGAGGTGGGGGTCTGCGACTATACTGCCCAAACGATCCATCTCGCGAATGACCGGCACCATGTCTGCACCCGACGGAGCTGCGCTCCGCAGTCCCTTTACGATCCTGGTATCCGATGACGATCCTGCCGTGCGTCGTTCGCTGCAGATGATGCTGTGTGCCTACGGCTATACCGTTCAGAGCTACACCAGCGGATGGGCACTCCTCGCTGACCCGTGTGCCACAGCGGCCGATTGCCTGGTGATCGACTACCGCATGCCCGACGTGGATGGCGTTACGGTCTTGCAAGGCCTGCGGGCACGCGGTTGGCGAGGTAAAGCGATCCTCGTTTCAGCATATTGCGATTGCGCGCTCGAAGCGAAAGCGCGCGCTGCAGGCTTCGATGACTTGATTGCCAAGCCGTTCATCGCCCGCGCGGTACGGGAAGCCATCAGTAGCTACAAACGACCTGACAATTGACCCAGCGACCCGGGAAATCGCCGTGCATCTCGGCGACATTGGAGGGCGCGGGTTCCTGGTTGGAAGAGAGGCGTTTTGGATCGCGGCGAACTGCGTTCGAAAGCCGATCGCTTCTAACGGAGCGGAGTGCGGCTCCCAAACAAGTCTGCCGCGCGCTAGGGGCAAGCGCGCGGCAGTTCCATCAGTGATTGCCAAGGGGGGTGGGCTCGGCAATCGCTTCGGGTATGGATTTCGGGGAACCTCGCTTACATATCGTGGCCGGACATCGGCATGTCCGGCTTGTCCATGCCCATCGGCTTCATCTTTTTCTTGCCGCCCATCGGCTTCATTCCGCTCTTGGGTTTCATGCCGCTGGCCTTCCCGGAGCAGCCTATGCCGTTCATACCGGCACCGCCCTTCATGCCCTTGTGCATGTGACCGCTGCCCTGCATGCAATGGCCGGACGGATCGGACTGGCCAGCTTTAGCAGTTGGGTGGGCCGGCTTGGGTTTGGGCTTCGGGGCGCTCGCGGTCGGCTTCTTGGGCGGCACTGTCCCCCGTCAGCACCAATGGCACAGATTTGAGGTTGTGATTTAAGGAGGGT
>JAHDXX010000273.1 GCA_023384025.1 Sphingomonadaceae bacterium | reverse complement strand
GACAAGCCGACCGCAAGCGCGACTGCGCGCCCGAAGGGGTGGCCCCGCAGGGGCCGGGCCCCCGTAGGAAAGCCAAGGGGCCGGATGGCCCCGCCGGCGTTTGAGGCTAAACAAAAAAATGCATTTTCTCGACCAAGCCAAAATCTACCTCAAATCCGGCGCGGGCGGGCCGGGCGCGGTGTCGTTCCGGCGCGAGAAGTATGTCGAATATGGCGGCCCTGATGGCGGCAACGGCGGCAAGGGCGGCGATGTGGTGTTCGAAGCCGTGGCCGGGCTCAACACGCTGATCGACTTCCGCTATTCGCAGCACTTCAAGGCGCAGCGCGGCGCGCACGGCATGGGCAAGGACCGGACCGGCGCAGGCGCGCCCGATCTGGTGATCCCGGTGCCGGTCGGCACACAGGTCCTGTCAGAGGACAAGGAGGAAGTGCTGGCGGACTTTACCGAGGTCGGCCAGCGCATGGTCTTCCTCGAAGGTGGCATGGGCGGGCGCGGCAACGCCAGCTACAAGACCAGCACCAACCGCGCCCCGCGCCAGCACCAGCCGGGCATGCCGGGCGAGGAAATGTGGGTCTGGCTGCGGCTGAAGCTGCTCGCCGATGTCGGCCTGCTCGGCCTGCCCAATGCGGGCAAGAGCACGTTCATCAACCAGGTCTCCAACGCGCAGGCCAAGGTGGGCGACTATGCCTTCACCACGCTGGTGCCGAAGCTCGGCGTCGTCCGCCACCGGGGCCGCGAATTCGTCCTGGCGGACATTCCGGGCCTGATCGAGGGCGCGGCGGAAGGGGCCGGGATCGGCGACCGCTTCCTCGGCCATATCGAGCGCTGCCGGGTGCTGATCCACCTGATCGACATTTCCGGGGTCGACCCGGTCGAAGCGATGCAGATCGTCGAAGGCGAGCTGGAGGCCTATGGTGCCGGCCTTGCCGACAAGCCCCGGCTGGTTGCCCTCAACAAGCTCGACCTTGCCGACCGCGAGCTGGGCGAAGGCTTCGCCGAGGAGCTGCTGGCGGCAGGCGCGGACAAGGTTTTCGCCATTTCCGGCGCCACTGGCGCGGGGGTCGACCAGCTGCTCGACGCTGTGCTTGCTTACCTGCCTGATCGCACCGCGACCGAAACCAAGGGGGCGGAACGCGAGGATGCGCCGGAGGATGGCGACAGCAACTGGTCGCCAATCTAGGATTCTACAATCCTCCCCCTATGGGGGAGGATTGTTGGGTTGCGCCAACCTTTTCCACTCTAGCCCTTGGTCGCGGCACGCGATAAGCGCCGCGCGATGTCTCTGTCCGCTCTTTCACGACTGGCTGACGCTGCGCAGTATCCCCGCCTTGTGCTCAAGGTGGGTTCCTCGCTGCTGGTCGATAGCGCAGGCGCGCCACGCTCGACATGGCTCGCCTCGCTGGCGCAGGACATTGCGGCGCTGCGGCAAGGCGGCACCGAGGTGATCGTAGTCAGCTCCGGCGCGATTGCGCTGGGCGCGGCGCGGCTTGGCCTGCCGGGGCGCGGGCGGCGCAGCCTTGCCGATGCGCAAGCGGCGGCGGCGGTGGGCCAGATCGGCCTCGCCGGGCTGTGGACCGATCGGTTGGGTGCGCATGCCATTCCCGCCGCACAATTGCTGCTGACCCTGTCTGACCTCGAGGATCGCCGCCGCTACCTTAACGTTTCGGCCACGCTCGCCCGGCTGCTGGAAGCCGGCGCGGTCCCGGTGATCAACGAGAACGACAGCGTCGCGACCGAGGAAATCCGCTTCGGCGACAACGACCGGCTCGCGGCACGCGTCGCGCAGGCTGCCGACGCGGATGCCGTGGTGCTGCTGTCCGATGTCGATGGTCTCTATGACCGTGACCCGCGCCAGCCCGGTGCGGCGCTAGTTCCTGCCGTGGACGGAATCACGGCTGAAATCATGGCGATGGCCAGCAGCGATTCCTCGTCTGGCCTGGGCTCCGGCGGCATGGCGTCGAAACTGCAGGCCGCACAGATTGCCGAACGCGCGGGGATCGCGCTCGCAATTATCAACGGCACGCACGATGCGCCGCTCGCCAATGCGATTGCCAGCGGGACCGGCACCCTGTTCCTTCCCCAGCGAGCCGACCGGGCGCGCAAGGCCTGGCTCGGTGGTCGGATGGCAGCGGCGGGCACCTTGCGGGTCGATGCCGGATGCGCCGAAGCGCTGGCCCGCGGGGCGAGCCTGCTTGCGGCGGGCGTGGTCGGCGTATCAGGCAGCTTCCGCCGCGGCGACCTGGTCAAGATCTGCGACCTCAAGGGCAAGGCGCTGGCGCAAGGCCTGAGCGAGTACGACGCGCCCGAATGCATGGCGATTGCGGGTAAGCGTGAGGATGCGCAGGCCGCCGCGCTCGGTTATGCGCCGCGCAGCTGCGTGGTCCACCGCGATCACATGGTGCTGCTGTGACGATGGAACCGACACTGGCGATCACGGGCGGCACCGGTTTTGTCGGGCAGGCCGTGCTCGACGTGCTGGCGCGCAAGAAAGTGCTGGCACGCTCGCTCGCCCGCTCGGTCCCGAACGAGTCGCGCCCCTATGTGGAATGGGTCCAGGGCAGCCTCGACGATCCGGGCGCGCTGGCACAACTGGTCGCCGGGACAGAGGCGGTGATCCACATTGCGGGCCTCACCACCTCGCATGACCCGGCAGAGCTCGACCGCGCCAATGCCGCCGGGACGCTTGCGGTGGTCGAGGCAGCGCGCGCGGCAGGCGTGCCGCGGATCGTGTTCGTTTCCTCGCTCGCCGCACGCGAGCCTGCACTGTCGGCCTATGGCGCATCGAAGGCAAAGGCCGAAACCATTGTCGCGGCGAGCGGGATGGACTGGACCACGGTGCGCCCGCCCGGCGTCTATGGTCCGCGCGACAAGGACTATCTCGACCTGTTCAAGGCGGCCAAATGGGGTGTCGTGCCGATGCCGCCACAGGGGCGGTCATCGCTGATCCATGTCCACGACCTGGCCGAACTGCTGCTTGCGCTCGTACCGGGCGGGGAAGGGGTGACCGGCATGGTGTTCGAGCCGGATGACGGTCGCGCCGGTGGCTGGAGCCACCGCGAACTCGCCCGCACGATCGGCTGGGCCGTGGGCAGCCGCCCGTGGGTTCCGCACCTTTCCGCCGCGATGCTCAGCCGC
>JAHDXX010000272.1 GCA_023384025.1 Sphingomonadaceae bacterium | reverse complement strand
ACTCTCTCCCCTTGCGGGAGAGATACGGAGACTTGGCTGCTTGCTGCCTAGTCGCAGTTGAGAGGGGGCCGGGCCGGAGCTTCGCTCCGGACCCCTCTCCCAACCCTCTCCCGCAAGGGGAGAGGGCTATTTGGGGGCGATCACCCCAGCCGCGCCAGCGCCGCTGTCAGCCGCTCGACTTCGCCCTGATGATAGGCGAGATCGGTGCGGGCTTTCTCGACCGCTTCGGGCCTGGCCTTTTCGGCAAAGGCGGGGTTCGACAAGCGGCCTTCGAGTGACTTGGCTTCCTTCTGCGAGGTCGCCAGCGCCTTCTCCAGCCGGGCCTTTTCAGCGGCAATGTCGATGATCCCTTCGAGCGGGATCACGAACACATCCTCGCCTGCCGTCACCTGCATCGCCGGGCCGGCGGGCGCGTCGCCCATGGTCACCGGGGTCAGGCGGGCGAGCCGCTCGATCGCGGCCGCGCTGCGTTCGATGGTGCTGCGGGCAAGGTCCGACGGGGCGGGGCAGAACGCCGCCAGCTTGGCGCCCGGGGCGATGCCGAGCTCGTTCTTCGCGCTGCGGACATTGGTGGTCAGCTCGATCACCCAGTCGATCGCGTCGGTTGCGTCCTTCGACACGCTGGCGCGCGGCTCGGGCCATTGGGCGAGGATCAGCTCGTAGGGGCGCTTGCCCTGCGCATGCCAAAGCTCTTCGGTGATGAACGGCATGAACGGGTGCAGCATGACAAGAATCTGGTCGAGCGCCCACCCGGCCACCGCGCGGGTTTCCTCCTGCGCGGACCAGTCCCCCTCCCGCTCGCGGGAGGGGTTAGGGGTGGGCGCGGAGCCACCATCGTTCGTTTCTGGCCCACCCCCGGCCCCTCCCGCAAGCGGGAGGGGAGAAAGGACCGGCTTGATCAGTTCCAGATACCAGTCGCAGAACCGGTCCCACACGAAGTGGTAGATCGTGTTCGCCGCCGCATCGAAGCGCAGGTCGGCCATCGCCGCATCGAGCGCTTCGACGGTCTGCTGGACCTCACCGATGATCCACTGGTTGGCGGCGAGGCGGGCCCCAGGCGCGGCAATGGTCTGGCTCGCGCCGATGCCGTTCGACTGGCAGAACCGGGTCGCGTTCCACAGCTTGGTGGCGAAGTTGCGGTATCCCTCGATCCGCTTCTCATCCATCTTGATGTCGCGGCCCTGGCTTTCCATCGCGCACATGAAGAAGCGCAGTGCGTCTGCCCCGAACCGGTCGATCAGGCCCAGTGGGTCGACCACGTTGCCCTTGGACTTGGACATCTTCTGCCCGTCCGCCGCGCGCACGAGGCCGTGGAGGTAGAGCTTGTCCCACGGGCGCTCGCCCATGTTGAAATACCCCGCCATCAGCATCCGCGCATCCCAGAAGAACAGGATGTCGAAGCCGCTGATCAGCAGCGAGTTGGGGTAGTGCTTGGCGAGCAAATCCTCCCCGGAACGGGGAGGGGGACCGTCCGCAGGACGGTGGAGGGGATTGGCCTCATCGCTCTGCGCAGGCGGCGAGTCCCCTCCGTCAGCGCTGCGCGCTGCCACCTCCCCGTCCCGGGGAGGATTGGGCCACCCCAGCGTGGCGAAGGGCCACAGGGCAGAGGAGAACCAGGTGTCGAGCACGTCCTCGTCGCGGGTCAGGGCGACGCCTTCGCCGGCCTGGGCCTGTGCCTCTTCCTCGGTCATGGCGACGAAGACCGCGCCGTCCTCGGCATACCAAGCCGGAATCCTGTGCCCCCACCACAGCTGGCGGCTGACACACCACGGCTGGATGTTCTCCATCCAGTTGAAGAAGGTCTTCTCCCAGCTCTTGGGGACGATCTCGACTTCGCCCGAGCGCACCGCCTCGATCGGCTTCTTCGCCAGTTCGGCGGCGTTGACGTACCACTGGTCGGTCAGCCACGGCTCGATCACCACGCCGCCGCGGTCGCCGAAGGGGGTGGCGATCTGGCGCGGTTCGGCGTCGTGTTCGACCTCCTCACCGTCCTTGTTCTTCGTCACATGCGGGATGAGGCAGCCCAGTTCCTTCATTTCGCGAACGACCAGCTCGCGCGCGCCGTCGACACCGTCACGCTTGAAGCGGTGGAGTCCGATGTAACGCTCCGGCACCAGCCCGTCCGCCGTCTGGCAGACGTTCGCTTCGGAATCGAGCATGTTGAGCATCTCGCCCGGCGCAATCCCGGCGCGCTTGCCGACTTCGAAGTCGTTGAAGTCATGCCCCGGCGTGATCTTGACCACACCGCTGCCGAGCTCCGGATCGGCGTGCTCGTCCGCCACCACCTTGAAGCGGCGGCCGGTGATCGGCTGGACGATCTCCTTGCCGACCACGCTGGCATAGCGCTCGTCGCTCGGGTGGACCGCCACGGCCATATCGGCCAGCATCGTTTCGGGCCGGGTGGTGGCGACGACGAGGTAGTCCTTGCCCTCTGCCGTGGTGACGCCGTCCGCCAGCGGGTACCTGAAGTGCCAGAAGCCGCCGGAAATCGTCTGGGTCTCGACCTCGAGGTCGCTGATCGCGGTCTTCAGCTTGGGATCCCAGTTCACCAGCCGCTTGTCGCGGTAGATCAGCCCCTTGTTGTAGAGGTCGACGAACACCTTGAGCACGGCCTTGGTGAAGTGCTCGTCCATGGTGAACTGCTCGCGGCTCCAGTCCATCGAGCAGCCGAGGCGGCGCAGCTGGCGGGTGATGGTGCCGCCGCTTTCTTCCTTCCATTCCCACACCTTGGCGATGAAATCCTCGCGGGAATAGTTGGTGCGCTTGTCCTGCCGCTGCTCCAGCTGGCGCTCGACCACCATCTGCGTCGCGATCCCGGCATGGTCGGTGCCGACCACCCACAGCGCATCCTTGCCGCGCAGCCGCTCGTAACGGATGACCACGTCCTGCAGCGTGTTGTCGAGCGCGTGGCCGATATGGAGGCTGCCGGTGACGTTGGGCGGGGGGTTGACGATGGTGAACGGCTCGGCATCGGGCCGCGCGGGCCGGAACAGGCCATTGCTTTCCCAATGCTGGTACCACTTCGCCTCGATGGCGGCGGGATCGAAGGTCTTGTCGAGTTCTTGAGTCATTTTGTTCGCTAACGCTCACTTGCGGTACCGGCCCGCTCCCCCGCCCAGCCACCCGATCTTTGGCCGATCACCATATCGGGTGGCTGG
>JAHDXX010000271.1 GCA_023384025.1 Sphingomonadaceae bacterium | reverse complement strand
GAAGACGTTCGGCAACCTGATTGCGGGTATCATCCTGCTGCTCGACAAGTCGATCAAGCCGGGCGACGTAATCGCGGTCAGCGACCAGGCGGGCAATTCGACCTTCGGCGAGATCCGCAAGATCGGCATCCGCGCGGTCTCGATCACCACCCGCGACCAGAAGGAATACCTGATCCCGAACGAGAACCTGATGATCAACCAGGTGGAGAACTGGTCGTATTCGAGCAAGAACGTGCGGGTGCAGGTGCCGGTCGGGGTCGGTTACAATTGCGATCTCAAGCTGGCCGAAGAACTCATGCTCCAGGCCGCTGCCGCGAGCGAGCGCGTGCTCACGTCACCCCCACCGACGGTGTGGCTCTATTCCTATGGCGACAATTCGGTCAACTTCGTGATCCATTGCTGGATCAACGATCCTGAAGGGGGCGTGGGCAACGTCCGGTCCGAAGTGCTCAAGGCCCTGTGGTACCTGTTCAAGGAGAACGGGGTCGAGATCCCCTTCCCCCAGCGCGACATCAACCTGCGAAGCAATGCCCAGTTCGAACAGCTGGTGGCGGCAATTGCCCAGCGGGTGGAGACGCGCAGCGACAGCCAGCAAAGCTGAACTACCACCCCGGGCAGCTTCGCTTTCAAAATCTGCCCTTCCACCACTGACATCCATTCTCGCTGGCGAGCGCACGCCCCCGCCGCCACTTGGGCGCCATGCGAAAGAGTGGCACAGTCTATCTTGTTGGCGCGGGCCCGGGCGATCCGGACCTGCTGACCCTGCGTGCCGCGCGCCTGATTGGTGCCGCGCAGCTGATCGTGCATGACGGACTGGTCGACCCGGCAATCCTCGCCATGGCCCGCCCCGATGCACGGCTGATCTCCGTCGCCAAGCAGCGCGCCCGCCACACCATGGCGCAGGACGATATCAACGCGCTGCTGGTGCGCGAGGCGCTGCGCGGGCTCGATGTGGTGCGACTCAAGGGCGGCGATCCGCTGGTGTTCGGCCGCGGTGGCGAGGAAGCCGAAGCCTGCCATGCCGCCGGAGTGCCGGTCGAGATCGTGCCGGGCATCAGCGCGGCAAACGGCGCTGCCGCTGCGGCCCGGATCGCCCTCACCCACCGCGATGCCTCCAGCGTGGTCAGCTTCGTCGCTGGCCAATGCAAGGGGCTGAGCGAGCAGGACTGGTCAGGCCTCGCCGGCAAGGGGCGCACGCTGGTGATCTACATGGGCGTGTCGACCGCTCCGCAAATCGCCGAGAAGCTGATGGCCGATGGCCTTGCTCCAGACATGCCCGTGGCGGTGATCGAGAATGCCGCGCGGCCGGAAATGCGCGTGCTGTGCGGCCTGCTCGCCGGTCTGCCCGACCTGGTCACCCAGGAACGGGTCAGGAGCCCCGCCCTGATCGTGATCGGTGAAGTCACAGCGCGCAACAATCTTGCCCTTGCCCGAATTGCCGAGGAAGCCCTTTCATGAAGATCCTGACCGGAAACGACCTCAAGACCGGGGCGGTCACCTGGTGGAACGGCCACGACTGGTCGCTCCATGTCGACGATGCTGTCGATGTCGGCGACCGGGCTGACGAGATCGCCCAGCGCGAATCCGCCGCCCGCCGGGTCAACGCCTGCTACGCGATCGATGCCACGCGCGACGAAAGCGGCGTGCGTCCGGCCCATATCAAGGACCGAGTCCGCGCGCTCGGCCCGACCGTGCGCCCCGACCTGACCCTCAAACCGACCGAGCCTGAAGCGCTCGACTGGGTGATCTGATGTGCCGCAATTCCTTCGGTCCGTTCGTGTCGAGCGCGGTCGAGACACTTTCTGCGGACGCTTCTCGACTTCGCTCGAAGCGAACGGAGATCTGACATGTACAAGTATGACCACTACGACCAGGCGATGGTCGATGCGCGCGTCGCGGAGTTCCGCGACCAGACCCGCCGTCGCCTCGAAGGCAAGCTGTCGGAGGACCAGTTCAAGCCACTGCGGCTGATGAACGGCCTGTATCTGCAACTGCACGCCTACATGCTGCGCGTTGCCATACCCTATGGCACGCTCAGCAGCGCGCAGATGCACGTTCTGGCCGACATCGCCGACAAGTATGACCGCGGCTACGGCCACTTCACCACCCGCCAGAACATCCAGTACAACTGGATCAGGCTGGAAGATGCGCCCGACATTCTGGCCGATCTCGCGGCGGTGGAAATGCACGCCATCCAGACCAGCGGCAATTGCATCCGCAACATCAGTTCCGACCATTTCGCGGGCGCGGCGGCAGACGAACTGGTCGACCCCCGGCCCTATGCCGAATTGCTGCGGCAATGGTCGAGCTTCCATCCGGAATTCAGCTACCTGCCACGCAAGTTCAAGATCGCGGTGATTGCTTCGAAAACCGACCGGGCGGCGATGCGGCTGCACGATATCGGGATCGAAATCGTCCAGAATGCGGGCGGCGAACTGGGCGCGGCGTTCTACGTCGGTGGTGGCATGGGCCGCACGCCGATGGTCGCTCCGTGCATCCGCGACTTCGTGCCGCTCGACCAGCTGATCACCTATGCCGAGGCCTGCCTCAGGGTCTACAACCGCTACGGGCGGCGCGACAACAAGTACAAGGCGCGCATCAAGATCCTGGTCAAGGCGCTGACCCCGGAAGTCTTCGCCGAACGCGTCGAGGCCGAGTGGGCCCATCTGAAAGACGGCCCGGCGACCCTCACCGAGGCTGAGGTCGAGCGTGTCAGCCGCTTCTTCATCGACCCGGCCTACAAGGCGCTGGAAGATCAGGACGCCGCCCTGGCTGCGCTGGATGCCCAGCACCCAGGCTTTGCCCGCTGGCGCACCCGCAACGTCGTGGCACACAAGAAGCCCGGCTATGCCGCGGTGACACTGTCGCTCAAGCCCACTGGCGTCGCTCCCGGCGACATCACCGACAAGCAGCTGGACGCGGTTGCCGAGCTGGCCGACCGTTACAGCTTCGGCGAGGTGCGCAACTCCCACGAGCAGAACATCATTCTTGCCGATGTCGAGCAGAGCCAGCTGTTCACGCTGTGGAACGAGCTGCGCGAGCTGGGCCTGGCCGTACCCAACGTCGGTCTTCTGACCGACTTGATCTGCTGCCCCGGCGGCGACTTCTGCTCGCTGGCCAACGCCAAGTCGATCCCGATCGCCGAATCGATCCAGCGGC
>JAHDXX010000270.1 GCA_023384025.1 Sphingomonadaceae bacterium | reverse complement strand
CGAACGGAAGCAGAATACCGCGACGCTTCGCTGGACGGCCATGGCAGCGAAGGACGAGTTCGCAGTCATCCCGCGAACGACCAACGTGACGTTCAGGTACTGAACGGGCATCTGGCGGATTCCGCTTCCGTCAACTGTGTTGTTTGTATAGCACAGTGGGCTGATGGGTCTGCTTGATTCCCTGCTTGGCAAGAAACGCGCGGCGCCTGCGCCTCACGCGGGATTCTACGCGCTGCACGATGCCTATGGCGACGGGCCGGACTACGATGCGTGGGATTCGCGGCTCGATGAGGTCGAACGGCGCTATGCCGAGCAGGATGCGCTGGAAGAGCGCCGGCGGCAGCGCTGGTGGCAGCGGCCGTACTGGCTCGGGCGGCGCAAGCGCTGGTGGGCGGCGCGGATTGTCGCGGCCATCCTGCTCGGGTTCATTGTGCTGGTCGGCTGGCTGGCGATCACCGCGCCCCTCTCGCGCTCGCTGGAGCCGATTGCTCCTCCAGAAATCACCCTGTTGGCGGCCGATGGCACGCCGATTGCCCGCAACGGGGCGATTGTCGACGATCCGGTCAAGGTCGCCGACCTGCCGCCCCATGTGATCGAGCCGTTCCTCGCGATCGAGGACCGGCGGTTCTACAGCCACTGGGGGGTCGATCCGCGCGGCATCGCCCGCGCCGTGTTCACCGGAGTGGGCGGGGGCAGCACGATCACCCAGCAGCTGGCCAAGTTCACGTTCCTGACCCCGGAGCGGAGCCTGACCCGCAAGGCGCGCGAGATGCTGATCGCGTTCTGGCTGGAGAGCTGGCTTACCAAGGACGAGATCCTCGAACGCTACCTGTCGAACGCCTATTTCGGCGACAACACTTATGGCCTGCGCGCGGCGAGCCTGCACTATTTCTACCGCCACCCGGAAAAGCTCAAACCCGAACAGGCGGCGATGCTGGCAGGGCTGTTGCAAGCGCCATCTCGCTACGCCCCGACGCGCAATTTCGACCGCGCGAAGCAGCGGATGGGGCTTGTGGTGCAGTCGATGGTTGCAGCCGGATACCTGACCGAAGCCGAAGCCAAGGCGATGCCGGTGCCGGTGATCGATTCGCGCCGCCGCAATACCCTGCCGACCGGGACCTACTTCGCCGACTGGGCCTTGCCCGAAGCGCGCGGGATCGCCGAAGGCGGTTACGAAGCACAGACGCTGACGACCACGCTCGATTCGCGCCTGCAGGGAATTGCGCGCCGCGTCGTCAGCCGTGCGCCGCTGGGCAAGGCGCAAGTCGCGCTGGTGGCGATGCGCCCGAACGGCGAAGTGGTCGCGATGATCGGCGGCAAGGACTACGAGAAGTCCCCGTTCAACCGCGCGACCCAGGCGCAGCGCCAGCCCGGTTCGACCTTCAAGCTGTTCGTCTATCTCGCCGCGCTCCGGTCAGGCATGAACCCGGACTCGACCGTGGCCAACACCGCGATCACAACCGGCTCGTACCGTCCACGCAATGCCGCGGGGACCTATTCCGAATCGCTCACGCTGGAGCAAGCCTTCGCCCGGTCGAGCAATGTCGCGGCGGTGCGGCTGCTCGACCAGCTCGGCAGCAAGGCGGTGATCGACACCGCGCGCGATCTGGGCGTGACCTCGCCGCTGGCCGAGGGCGATCCAAGCCTTGCGCTTGGGACCTCGACCATGACGCTGCTGGAACTGACCGCAGCCTATGCCGGGGTCGCGGCGAACGACTTCCCGGTCCAGCCACATGCGTTCAAGCGCGAGGAAGAGGGCTGGTTCGACTGGTTGTGGAACGGGCGCAGCAGCCTCTCTTCGCGCCAGCACGAGAATATCGAGCAATTGCTGCGCAGCGCGGTCAACGGCGGGACGGGCAGGGCGGCGATGCTGCGCGGGCCGAACTTCGGCAAGACCGGCACCAGCCAGGATTATCGCGATGCCCTGTTCGTCGGTTATGCGGGTGACCTGGTGGTGGGTGTGTGGATCGGCAATGACGACAACTCGCCCCTGAACGGCATCACCGGTGGCGGCCTGCCTGCGCGGATCTGGCGCGATTTCATGACGCAGGCGCTGGGTGAGAAGCCGGTCCGCCAGCGGCAGGCGCCGCAGCCCGATCCGTCCGGCCCGGTCCAGCCACAGGACGTGCCCGATCTCGACGCGCTGCCGCCGGGCCAGAACGGCACCCGGCTGCGGGTCGAAGGCAATGGCGTGGTGATCTCGACCGATGTCGAGGGCGTGCCGCTCGACGTGCGGATTGACGAGAACGGGCTCGGGGTCACTCCGGGGCAGCCGCCCTCTGAACGTTAGGGAGGCGCTCTTCCAACCTGAACCACTTCC
This sequence comes from Sphingomonadaceae bacterium, assembly GCA_023384025.1. GTDB lineage: Bacteria > Pseudomonadota > Alphaproteobacteria > Sphingomonadales > Sphingomonadaceae > 34-65-8. Next base: position 848 of record JAHDXX010000270.1, on the reverse strand, counting down.
GTTCGTGCTGAGCTTGTCGAAGCACCGTTCTTTTCTTCGTGCCCCGCATGCAACCGCTTGAAGAAAAAGCAGTCCTTCGACAAGCTCAGGACGAACGGGGGTATGGAAGCCTAACTATCGCTTTTCGATTTTTGCCCTAGCCCTCATCCTCGACCATGAGGATGTTCATCACAGCAGAGGCCACGGGTTTGTCGCGCGATTCCTGCCAGGCGACGACCTCGATATTGGCATTGCGCCGGCCAAGCCTGTTGACGTGGCCCATGGCATAGGTCGCCTGGCACTTCGCCGCGGTGAGGAACTGCACCGTGATCCCGATCGGCTTGAGCCGGACGTGGCGGCCCTGCCGGTGCAGTTCGGCACGCAGCGCGGCATAGCCCGCATTCTCCAGCAGGCCGCTCGTCGCACCGCCATGGAGCACCGTCGGCCGCCCTTCGACATGTCCGGCAAACGGCATGACCAGCACCGGCGCGCCTTGCTCGATCCGCTCGAACGCAAGGCCGAGCGAGCGGGCATAGGCCGGGAGTTCCATCTCCAGCACCTCGACTTCGGTCTCGGTCATCGCGTCTTCCCCGGGATGAACATGAACACTGCGGCCACATGCGCGACCGGATCAGCGGGGTCGCCATCATGGGCTACACCGCGCAGGAATGCGGCGGAACGTGTGACGCGGTAGCATTCTGCCCTGCCGTGCACCGCCGCGCCCTCGAGACCCGGCTCGGCGCCCCCGTCGCCTCCGCGCCCCCCCGGTCGCCCCGGCTGGGCCCGAGCTCGGCACGCCGCCCCCCCCCCCCCACCGCCGCCCCCAGTGCCGGGCGAACAGGGACGAGCCACCCCTCCGGGCCTACACT
>JAHDXX010000269.1 GCA_023384025.1 Sphingomonadaceae bacterium | reverse complement strand
CGATCAGCGAGCGGACTTTCCACCGCTTCCACGCGCTCCAGTCGCGCGTGGCGTGGAGCCAGACGTCGTAGACCAGCCCCTTGTGCTCGATTTCCTCGGTCGCATGCCAGCGCCAGACGTCGGCTGCGACCGGGTCCGCTCCGGCAAGGTATTCGGGGTGGACCAGCAACTGGCGGCTGATGACCGCCGCAAAGTGTTCCAGCGCGATGGTCACCGCCAGGTTGAATTCGGGCGGACGTCCGGCGGTCAGCTCGAGCATTGCGTGGATGCCCTGGTCGATGCTTTCCACGTCGTACCCGTGGTCCTGCACGATCCGGTTGAACGCCACGTGTTCGCGGGTGTGGTTCACTTCCTGCCGGGTGAACGCCTTGACCTCTGCTGCCAGCTTGGGCGGCAGGTCGTCCCGGAATCCCTTGAGCGTGTCGATGAAGAACGCTTCACCGCGTGGCAGGCTGGCGGAGACCGAGTTGTACCATGCGGTTGCGACCGGATCGTCCGAATGCCACCAGCGCGGCACCAGGTGATCGCGATCGAAACGCTGGTCGCGCACGATCAGTGCGTGCTCCTCCGGCGTAGCGGTTGCCCCTGCGACTGCCTGCTTGCCGACAGGTTGCGCGCGTTCTAGGTCGAGTTTGGTTTGGTCGCCCATATGTAAACATAGTATTAGGCATAAGAATCCATGGCAAGTCGCAAGCGCTGGACCCCCGAGGAATCGCGTACCGCTGCGCTGCAGGCGGCTCGCGGTTTGCTGATAGAAGCCGGGCCACAGGCAGTGACGCTCAAGGCGGTGGCGACGCGGATCGGGCGCACCCATGCCAACTTGTTGCACCATTTCGGGTCAGCTGCAGGATTGCAGAAGGAACTCGCCCGGCACCTGGCCGAAACGGTGTGCGAATCGATTGGCGATGCAGTGCGGGCGAGCCGTGCGGGGCTCGGTTCCCCGCGCGAAGTGGTCGACATGGCGTTCGACGCCTTCGACAAGGAAGGGGCGGGCGCGCTTGCGAGCTGGATGATCCTGACCGGCAACGAGGATGCACTGTCGCCGATCGTCGAGACCATCCACGCGCTGGTCGACGAGATCGCCCAGGAAGAGGCCGCGCATACCGGCGAAGTCATGCGGGTGCATGAAGACACGCTGGCTCTGGTGCTGATGGCGATGGGCGACGCGCTGATCGGCAAGGCTCTGGCCCGCTCGCTGGGGCTGCCCGAGTCGGCTGCGCGCGACCGGGCACAGCGGATGCTGGAAAACTCGATCGCGGCGTTCAGTCAGCCAGCGTGAGTGCCTCGCGCAGCCAGCCGGGCGCGGTTGCGGGGTCGATGTCCTCCACCCGCCGGCGATCCACCGCTATGCCAAGCTCGGGATAGGTCGCACGACGGCGCTTTTTGTCTGACTGATCCTGCGGCACGACGACCAGCCGCCGGTTGACCTTCTGCCGCCAGTTCATCCGTGCGGTGTTTTCCTGCCCGATGTAGCAGCCCTTGGTGAAGCTGACCCCGTTCAGTTCCGCCGCATTGGTTTCCAGCCACAGCAGGTCGCCCAGTTCCGCGCGACCCTCGGTAACGCCGAGCGAGAGACGATGGGAAAGCCAGTCCGCGTCAGCGGTCTCACTGTCGTCCGCCGGGCCGACGTGGTGGAAACCCAGCGCGGCAAGGCGCGGGTCGGCTGTTCCCTCGCCATCGCGTGACCAAAACACCGCACGGCTGCCGTCGACAGAAATCGCCAGCTTGCGGCGCAGGCGGTAGAGTGAAAGACGGCGGACGAGCTCGTCCGCCAGTTCTGTCTCGCAATCGAGCAGCAGGTCGTCGCCATCACCCCAGACTAGAAAGTCGAACAGGTGCTTGCCCTGCGCGCTCAGCAGCGCGGCATAGACCGGCAGCTCGCCGGTCACATCATTGGTGACCAGCCCTTGGAGGAAAGCGCGCGGACTCTCTGCCGGATCGGTCGGGGAGATGCGGACCAGGGCGCGGGATGCTAGGCGGCGTGCAGTCATGCGTGACACATAGGGCAGGGCGCGCCTAAGGGAAGCCCCCATGGACTCGCTGACAATCCGCCGCCCAGATGACTGGCACCTCCACTTCCGTGACGATGCCGTGATGGAGGGCGTCGTGCCCTATACCGCGCGTCAGTTCGCCCGTGCGATCGTGATGCCCAACCTGACCCCGCCGGTGACCACCACCGCGCGCGGCGCGGCCTATCGTGAGCGGATTCTCGCCGCCGTGCCGGAGGGGATCGAATTCACCCCGCTGATGACCTGCTACCTCACCGACAACACCGATGCGGACGACATTGCTCACGGCTTTGCCACCGGCGTCTTCACTGCGGCCAAGCTCTATCCTGCCGGCGCAACCACCAATTCCGACAGCGGCGTAACCGATATCCGCAAGCTGGACAGGGTGCTGGAACGGATGGCCGAAATCGGCATGCCGCTGTGCATCCATGGCGAAGTGACCGACCACGATGTCGACGTGTTCGACCGCGAGGCGGTGTTCATCGAGCGCACTCTGGCGCCGCTGATCGTGCGACTGCCGCACTTGCGGGTTATCTTCGAGCACATCACCACCGCTGATGCAGTGCAGTTCGTTGACGGCGCCGGTGAGAACGTCGCGGCCACGATCACCCCGCAGCACCTTCACCTCAACCGCAATGCCATGCTGGTCGGCGGGATCCGCCCGCATGCCTATTGCCTGCCTGTTGCCAAGCGCGAGGTGCACCGGCTGGCGCTGCGTGCGGCAGCGACCTCGGGTTCGGCCAAGTATTTCCTCGGCACCGACAGCGCGCCCCATGCGCGTGAGGCGAAGGAATCGGCATGCGGCTGTGCGGGGATCTTCAACGCGCCTTACGCGCTGGAAAGCTATCTGGCCGTGTTCGACGAGGAACAGGCGATTGACCGGTTCGAAGCCTTCGCCAGCGAGAACGGCCCGCGCTTCTATCGGCTGCCGCTGAATGAAGGCACGATCACGCTGGAACGGGCTGACAACCCTGTGCCCGAGGTGCTCAACGTGAACGGCACCGCGATCGTCCCGTTTCACGCGGGCGAAATGCTGGGTTGGCGGCTAGCCGGGTGACGCCGCGCGGCGCCGCTGGAGCAGATCCCACACAAACAGCGCCAGCGCCGCCCAGATGAACACGAAGCAGGCCAGCTGGACCGGCTTGAGCGGCTGGTGGAA
>JAHDXX010000268.1 GCA_023384025.1 Sphingomonadaceae bacterium | reverse complement strand
GAACAGCAGAGCAAATCCGAGGCTCGACCAGACCGCCGTGTAGATGAGCGTCCTCGGACGCAGCAACGTTTTCCACACTGGCTTGGCGGGATGACCGGCAGCCTCGGCCTTGCAGTCTTCCTGCGTAGCATAGTCGATCAGTCCTCTCGGACGCCCGATTTCGGCCATGACCTTGTCGCAGGCATCGATGCACAACCCGCAGGTGATGCAGGCGATGTCCGGCCCGTTGCGGATGTCCCAGCCGGTCGGGCAGACCTGGACGCATTGCATGCAGTCGATGCAGTCGCCGATCTGGCCGGGGTTCTTTTCCGCCTTCTTCACGCTGCCGCGCGGTTCGCCGCGCCAGTCCTTGTACGTGACGATCAGCGATTTCTCGTCGAGCATCGCGGTCTGAATCCGCGGCCAGGGGCACATGTAGATGCACACTTGTTCGCGCATGAACCCGCCCAGCACGAAGGTGGTCGCGGTCAGCACGCCGACTGTCATGTAGGCAACCGGGGCGGCTTCCAGCGTGAAGAACTCGCGCAGCAGCGTCGGCGCATCCGCGAAATAGAGGATCCATGCGCCTCCTGTGGCGAGGCTGATCACCAGATATATCGACCATTTGAACAGCCGCCGCGCGATCTTGGGCGGGCCCCAGGGCGCCTTGTCCAGCCGCACACGGGCGTTGCGGTCCCCGTCAACAAACCGGTCGACGTGCTGGAACAGGTCGGTCCACACGGTTTGCGGACAAGCATAGCCGCACCACGCCCGGCCGACCGCGCTGGTGACCAGAAACAGGCCCACCCCGGCCATGATCAGCAATCCGGCGACGAAATAGAACTCGTGCGGCCAAATCTCGATGCCGAACATGTAGAACCGGCGGTTTGCCAGGTCGACCAGCACGGCCTGATCCGGCGCGTAGGGGCCACGATCCCACCTGAGCCACGGCGTCACGTAATAGATGCCGAGCGTTACCAGCATGACCAGCCACTTGAAGCGGCGGAACGGGCCGTCGATCCGCTTGTTGTGGATCGTCCGGCTCGCTTCGTAGAGACTGGGTTCGGGGGCGTTCACTAGCTTACTCTGTCACAGGGCCGGTGGTGGGGGGCGCATCTGTCACGGCCTCCATCACCGGGGTTTCCTCGCCGCCGCCCAGCGAGTGGACATAGACCGCCAGCATCCGGATTGTCGGCGCGTCGAGCTTGTCGGCCCAGCGCGGCATCACGCCCATTTTCGGGCGCAGGATCTGCGCCGTGATCTGGTCGCGGCTGCTGCCATAGAGCCAGATCGCGTTGGCGAGGTTCGGCGCGCCTTGGACCCGGTCGCCCTGGCCGGCCGGACCATGACAGGCGACGCAGTTTGCGGTGTAGATTTCCGCGCCCGCCGGATTGGCTTTGCCTTTGCCGCTGAGCGAGAGGACATGGTCGACCAGCGCGTTGGTCTGACCCGCATCGAACACCCCGTCGAACCCGGGCATGGCGCTCTGGCGGGTGGCCGGGTCGTCATGCTGGCGAATGCCGTGGGTCAGAGTGTATTCGATCGCCTTCAGATCGCCGCCCCACAGCCATTCGTCGTCAGCGAGATTGGGGTAACCCGGCATCCCGCCGCCACCCGCGCCGTGGCACTGGGCGCAATGGATCTTGAACGCTGCCCCGCCGCCGGCGACGGCCTGCTGCATCAGCTCAGGCTGACCGGGGAGCTTCTCGATGTCTGTGACTGCAATCTCTTCAAACAGGCTTCTGCGGCCCAGATCCGCTGCAGTCATTTCCTTCGCCAGCTCGCCCCGGCTGGTCCAGCCGAGCATCCCTTCGGTGCCTTTGCTGAGCAACGGCAAAGCCGGATAAGCGATGACATAGGCAATCGCCCAGACAATTGTGACATAGAACGTCCACAGCCACCAACGCGGCATGGGCGTGTCGAGTTCTTCAATGCCGTCCCATTCATGGCCGACGGTTTCCGTGCCAGTCGGCTGGTCAATCCGCTTATTCGCCATCGTCGGAGTCCTTGAAAATCAGGTTGGCAGCTGCCCGGTTGCGGGACTTGGAGCCGGGCCGGAAAGGCCAGGCGCACAGCGTAAGGAAGGTCACCATCATCGCCAGCAGACCCCAGCTGTCAGCGAAATGGCGCAGGGTTTCGTAGGCACTCATCGGCCTTTCTCCTGTGCCAGCTCTTCCTGCGCGGCGGCGCTGTTCACATCGACCAACGTGCCGAGCATCTGGAGGTAAGCGACCAGCGCATCCATCTCTGTCACCCGTTTCGGATCACCGTCGAAATCGCGGACTTGTGCCTTGGGATAGCGCGTCTGAAGATCGGCTGCGTTGCCGAAGGGATCAGCCTGCAGCTTGAGATCATCCGCCGCCTTTTCGACCATTTCGTCGGTGTAGGGCACACCCACGCGCTTCAATGCAGTCAGGTTGGCAGACGGGTCTTTCAGCTTGAGGTCGGTGTCGGCCAGAAAGCTGTAACTCGGCATGATGCTGGTCGGCACCACGCTGGTTGGCTCTTTCAGGTGACGCACGTGCCATTCGTCGGAATAGCGGTTTCCGACCCGGGCAAGATCCGGCCCGGTCCGTTTCGACCCCCACTGGAACGGATGGTCATACATCGATTCCGCCGCCAGACTGTAGTGGCCATAGCGCTCCACTTCGTCACGGAACGGGCGGACCATCTGGCTGTGGCACAGATAACAGCCCTCGCGCACGTAGATGTCGCGGCCAGCCTGCTCCAGCGGAGTGTAAGGGCGCATCCCCTCCACCTTCTCGATCGTGTTGTCGATCCAGAACAGCGGGGCGATCTCCACGATCCCGCCGATGGCCACGGTCAGGAACACCCCTACCGAAAGCAGGGTGATGTTCTTTTCCAGTTTCTTGTGACGTTCTGTCATGCTCATCGGATTGGCCCCTTACTCGGCGGGAACGGCAGTGATCGGACGGTCGGCAGCCTCGTCGTAGGCAGCGTCGCTCATCGGTGCTTCGGTGCGCAGGCGGCCCGCCAGGGTCATCCACACGTTGTAGACCATGATCGCGGCCCCGCTGAGGTAGAGCAGCCCACCAAATGCACGCAGCAGGTACATCGGCTTCAGCGCATCGACCGTGTCGATGAAGCTGTTGACGAGGTAGCCGGTGGCCGGATCAACCTCGCGCCACATCAGGCCCTGGGTCACCCCGGCGACCCACATGCTGGCGGCGTAGAACACGATGCC
>JAHDXX010000267.1 GCA_023384025.1 Sphingomonadaceae bacterium | reverse complement strand
ACCTTACCCGCGCGGACTGATACGCATCCGCGCATGGCCATCGATCCAGAGCGCACCTTCAAGCCAATCAACATTGCGGTCCTGACCGTTTCGGACACCCGCACGGCGGCAGACGACACCTCGGGCGATATCCTCGCCGAACGGGTCAAAGCCGCAGGGCATAAGCTCACCGCGCGCGCCATCGTGCGCGATGACGCTTCGCTGCTGGTGAACAAGCTCAACGACTGGATCGACGATCCGACGATCGACGCGGTGGTCTCGACCGGCGGCACCGGCCTGACCGGGCGCGACGTGACCCCCGAGGCGCTCGACCGGCTCAAGACCGCCGGCGACGTGCGCGACATCCCCGGGTTCGGCGAACTGTTCCGGATGCTCAGTTACCGCTCCATCGGCACCAGCACGGTGCAGAGCCGCGCCTGCGCGGTGGTCGCACGCGGGACCTATATCTTCGCCCTGCCCGGCTCCAACGGCGCGGTGAAGGACGGCTGGGACGGGATCCTCGCCGAGCAACTCGACAGCCGCAACCGGCCGTGCAACTTCGTCGAACTGATGCCGAGGTTGAAAGAGAAGTAGGTTTCTCACGCAAAGGCGCGAAGGATGTTTTGCGCACTAAGGCACCAAGAGGTGGCCAATGCGGCGAAGCCGCCTTCAAAGCCTCGATGTGGCGATGCGTAATGTCGGTCATTGAGTGACACTTCGTGTCGAAAGCCCCCTTAGTGCCTTAGTGCCTTAGTGCCTTAGTGCCTTAGTGCGAGTTTCACCCACCTCTTCGCGCCTTTGCGCCTTTGCGCGAAACACACTGGCACCGCCTTGATGTTCTGTTTATGTTCTCGCCATGCCAGAACCCATCCACGGACGCGGGGCGCAATCGGGGGCGGTGCCGACCCGCTTCGGCCTTGCCACGCGCGAGGTTGACGGGGACTGGCGCGATCATGTTCAAATGCTCGATGGCCCGCCGGTCAAGTTGCGCACCACGGTGACCGAGGAGCGCCCGAAGTCGATCCTCAGCTTCAACCAGTCGCCCGACGTGCCGTTCGACCGCTCGGTCAATTCTTATCGCGGGTGCGAGCACGGCTGCGTCTATTGCTACGCCCGCCCGACCCATGCCTTTCACGACCTCTCGCCGGGGCTCGACTTCGAGACCCGGCTGTTCGCCAAGCCTGACGCGGCAAAGCTGCTGCGCGTCGCGCTGGCGAAGAAGGGGTATGAGCCCCGCCCCATCGCCATGGGCACCAACACCGATCCGTATCAGCCAATCGAGCGCCACTACCGCCTGACACGGCAGGTACTCGAACTGTGCCTCGAGGTGCGCCATCCGGTGACGATCACCACCAAGTCCGACCGGGTGCTCGATGACCTCGACCTGCTCGCCGAGCTTGCGCGCGAGCGGCTGACGGCGGTGTCGGTCTCGGTCACGACCCTCGACCCGATGCTGTCGGGCAAGCTCGAACCGCGTGCAGCCTCGCCCGTCAAGCGGCTGGCGGCACTGGAGAAACTGGCAGCTGTCGGAGTGCCCGCGCATTGCTCGGTCAGCCCGGTGATCCCGGCGATCACCGACGAATTCATGGAAGGCATTCTCGAACGCGCAGGCGCCGCCGGCGTGCGCTCAGCCAACTGGATCCCGCTGCGTCTGCCGCATGAGGTCGCCCCGCTGTTCCGCGAATGGCTCGCCGTCCATTTTCCCGAGCGGGCGGGCAAGGTCATGGCGATCGTGCAGGACATGCGCGGCGGGCGTGACAACGACCCCCGCTTCGGCACCCGCTTCCGCGCGCAAGGTGCCTGGGCCGACCTCTTCCGTACCCGCTTCCGCCTGGCCCGCAAGCGCGCGGGGATCGCAAATGATGCCTACGAACTGGATTGTTCACGGTTTGTGGCGCCGGAGGTGGGTGGGCAGTTGCAGTTATTTTAGAGTTGGGGCTTGAGTTTTATCAAAAAATGCCTTTTATTACTTTGCAATATAACCCATTTGTCATAATGAGAGGAAGCGGCGTTATGAACGAAATTCCTGAAACAAAGAAGGGTCGAAGCTGGGCAAAAATTGGTTGCCTTGGCTTACTAGGGTTATTCGCCCTCCTCGTACTCATTGTTGCCATCGCGCCGGAACCGACGCCTGAGCAATTGGCTGAGCGTGAAGCTAAGAAGGATGCAGAAGAAGCCGAAGAAGCAAAGCAGCGCCTTGCCGAAGCCCAGCAAAAAGTCGACGAGGCACTTTCTGTTTCGTCGCGAGATTTGGCTGCCGCTTACGAAGCTAACGAAGTTCGAGCTCAACAGCAGTTTGGCGGCAAAACGCTCCTCGTTTCAGGGCGTGTGACAGGGGTCACTCTCGACTTTGCCGACAATCCAGTCGTACAAATGGACGGAGTGAACCAGTTTCTTGCGGTACAAGCCGACTTGAATGACGATGATGCCGCAGCCGCACTGAACAAGGGCGACAAGATTTCGATTCTGTGTGAAAAAGTCACAGAAGTCATTAGCGCTCCAGTGCTTTCCGACTGCGAACTCGTCGAGCGGTAAGCCAATTGCGTCTCACCCAAACCCGCCGCCCGCTTCACCCGGCTGGAACCGGATCAACCGGCTGTCGACCAGCGCGGCGGTGCGGTTGACCACGGCGAGCTGGTAGTCCGGGTCCTTGATCATCTCGAAGAAGGCGGCGCTGTTCGGGTATTGCGCGACGAAGCCATCGTGCCACGCCCGCTCTTCCGGGCCGGTGACCATGGTCTGGAACGCCCCGCGCCACACAATCGTGCCGCCCACGCGGCGGAAGATCGGGCCACTGGTTGCGCCGTATTCCTCGTAGGCGCGGCGCCCGGTCCAGCCCTTGCCGTAGTGCTCATGGCCTTCCGGATACTCGGCCTGGTCGCGGTAGAGCAGCAGGTTGAGCATGTGGATCGGCTCGTCGCGCGGCAGGGCCTTGAACGCCTCGAAATTGGCGGGCGAGGGATCGATGTAGGTCGCCATTTTGGTCACTCCGCCAGCTTGTAATCCTTAAACTGCTCGCGCAGGTCCTTCTTGCTGATCTTGCCGGTGGCGGTGTGCGGGATCGAATCCACGAACTCCACCGCGTCGGGCAGCCACCACTTGGCAATCAGCGGCTTCAGGTGTTCGATCACCTCTTCCGCGGTCACTTCGGCACCCGCCTTCTTGACGCAGAACAGCACCGGGCGCTCGTCCCACTTGGGGTGGTAGATGCCGACTGCG
>JAHDXX010000007.1:26791-29400 GCA_023384025.1 Sphingomonadaceae bacterium | reverse complement strand
GGCGGCGCTTCCATCGACACCTCCGAAAAGGACTGATCCATGTTCCGACGCCCATCGATCCGCTACGGCAAGACCCCCGAGCCCGAGACACCCTACCAGCGCGCCGCGCAGGTCTGGGACGACCGGATCGGCTCCGCCCGCGTTCAGGCGCGCAGCTGGCGGATTGCCTTCTTCGGTGCGCTGGGTCTTTCGACCTGCCTCACTGCCGGGATTGTGTGGCAGGGCGCGCGCGGCAGCATCGTTCCCTGGGTGGTGCAGGTCGACAGGCTCGGCGAGGCGCAGGCGGTCGCGCCAGCTGACGCAGGCTACACGCCTTCGGACCCGCAGATCGCGTTCCACCTTGCCCGCTTTATCGAGCAGGTGCGCGCCGTTCCCGACGATCCGATCGTCGTGCGGCAGAACTGGCTGCGCGCCTATGATTTCGCGACCGACAAGGGAGCCTTGGCGCTCAACGACTATGCCCGGACCAATGATCCCTTCGCGCTGATTGGCCGCGAACAGGTCGGGGTCGATGTCACGAGCGTCATCCGCGCCTCGCCAATCAGCTTCCGCGTCGCCTGGGTCGAGCGCCGTTACCGCGACGGCAGCCTTGCTGAAGCCAGTCGCTGGACCGCGATCCTGACGATTGTCGTCCAGACCCCGCGCACCCCCGATGCCCTGCGCAAGAACCCGCTCGGCATCTTCGTCAACGCCATCAACTGGTCGAAGGAACTCGGATCATGATCAGCCACTTTGCGCGCCGTCGGCGCACCGTTACCCTCGCAATGCTTGCAGCAAGCGTCGCCACCATCAGTCCATTGCAGGCCCACACGCAAACCGCGTCGCCGCCTGCCGTGCCTGCGCCGCGCAGCGAGGCGGCGCAGGCACTCCCTTCGCCAGCCTCCACAGGGACCGTCGTGGCCATTCCCGTGCCGCTGCCGCTTCCCGGCCAGTTGCAACCCCTACCGCGGCACGCCGCCCTTGAAGCCGCGGGCCGCTCTCGCCCGTCCCAGAGTCCCCCTGCTCCAAGGGACCGGGTGGGAGCGGCAATGGAGGCCGCGCGCGTCCAGCCCGACGGCACCGGCTTCCTGAACGCGATCCAGGTATATCCTTTCACCGAAGGCGCGCTCTACCAGATCTACGCCAAGCCAGGGCAGGTGACCGACATCGCGCTGCAGGAAGGCGAGCAACTGGTCGGCTCGGGCCCGGTCGCCTCGGGCGACACGGTCCGCTGGATGATCGGCGATACGGTGAGCGGCAGTGGTCCGAGCTCGCGGGTCCATATCCTTGTCAAACCCGTTCGCCCCGACATCGCGACCAATCTCGTGATCAACACCGACCGGCGCACCTACCATCTCGAACTGCGCGCCAATCCCTCCGTCTATATGGCCTCGGTCTCCTGGACCTATCCGCAGGACCAGCTGATCGCTTTGCGGCAGGCCCAGGCCGAAGCCGAACGCGCGGCACCGATTGCAGCGGGCATGGATCTGTCGCTGCTCAATTTCCGTTACAAGGTCGACGGTGACCGGACCGACTGGCGTCCGCTGCGGGTCTTCGATGACGGCACCCGCGTGTTCATCGAGTTTCCCGAAGGCGTGGCGCAGGGCGAACTGCCACCGCTGTTCGTGATCGGTGCGGGCGGTGAGGCCGAACTGGTCAATTACCGCGTCTCGGGCCGGTTCATGATCGTTGACCGGCTGTTCAACCGGGCCGAACTGCGCCTTGGGGGCCGTCGTGGTCAGAAGACCGTACGGATCACCGCGAACCGGCGGGGGCGGGCATGACGGGCGACGATGACACCGAGCGCACTGACGTTGCGCCCGTCGATCCCGAAGCGGCGGTCAAGCTGCGTGGCGATCCGCCGCGCGTCATGCGCCTGTCGCGCAAGGCCATCGGCATTGCCTCTGTCTGCGGCTTTGCGCTGGTGGGCGGGGCACTGATCTATGCGCTCCAGCCTTCGGGTCGCAGCGATGGCGAAGAACTCTACAACACCGATGGCACTGCCGTGGCCGACAATCTTGCGGGTGCGCCGAAGGACTATGGCGAGGTTCCCAAACTTGGGCCGCCGCTTCCCGGCGATCTCGGCAAGCCGATCCTCGATGCGCAGCAGCGCGGCGACATTGCCGAACTGCCGCCCATCGGTGCGCAGCCGCCAACCGCGCCGCCGCCCGATCCTGCCGCTGCTGCAGCGGAGGCAGCACACCAGCGTGCCGAACAGGAGCGCGAAGCCGCGCGCGGGAGCCGCCTCTTCTTCGGTGGTGGCGCTCCGAGCGGGTCGGGCGCGGGACTACCCGTCCTGCCCGCATCGGGTGCTGCTCCTGCCACTTTTCCCGGCGCTGCACTACAATCCGAAGCTGACCGCAGGCAGGCCTTCCTCGAACGTTCCAGCGACCGGCGCACGGTATCGACTGAGCGGCTGACGGCGTTGGCTTCCCCCGAAATCCTCCAAGCGGGGTCGGTCATTCCGGCGGCGCTGATCACTGGTATCCGCTCGGACCTGCCCGGCCTTGTGACCGCGCAGGTCACTCAAAACGTCTATGACAGCCCGACCGGACGCATCCTGCTGATCCCGCAAGGCGCGCGCCTGATCGGGGACTACGATGCCGATGTCGCCTTGGGACAGAACCGGG
>JAHDXX010000007.1:18559-26781 GCA_023384025.1 Sphingomonadaceae bacterium | reverse complement strand
GATGCTGGCTTGGAACCGGCTGATCCTGCCCGATGGCCGCTCGATCGCGCTCGAACGCCAGCCAGCCTCTGACACCCAAGGGTTTGCCGGTCTGCAGGACGGCACCGACTATCATTGGGGCGGGGTGCTCAAGGCCGCGCTGGTATCGACCCTGCTGAGCGTTGGTTCGGAATTGGGCTCGGGTAGCGATGACAACATCACGCGTGCTCTGCGTCGTGGCAGCCAGGACAGCGTCAACCGTGCCGGCGAGCAGATTGTCAGCCGTGAGCTCCAGGTCAGACCGACCATCACCATCCGTCCCGGCTATCCGGTACGGGTGCTGGTGACGCGCGACCTGGTGCTGGGAGGCGGGCAATGACCCGTTTGAAGCTCTCCGACATCGCCGATGAAAAGCCGGTCAAGCTGACTATCGAAGTGCCCGCCAGGCTGCACAGCGATCTGGTCGCCTATGGCGTGGTGATCAATGGCGGCAATACAAGTGGGGCGCCAACGCCTGAGCAACTGGTCGCGCCGATGCTGGCGCGGTTCATTGCCACCGACCGGAGTTTCGCCAAGGCGCGCCGCGCGGCTCAGCCGGGATAGCGTTCCTCGATCAGCTTGAAGAAGCGCTGGAGCGCGGGGTTGTCATTGTCCTCGCGCCAGTAGAGCGCATATTCGAGGCGGGCAGGGCCGGTGGGATCGTGGATCTCCTGAAATCGCAGGTCGCTCCATGCAACACCTTGTGACGCTCCCGTCGCGATGGAGATGTAACGCTTTGCCGCCACGATGCTGAGAACGCTTTCGAGGCTGGTATCCTGGACGATGATATTCGGGCGTCGCCCTTGTTCGGTCAGGCGGGATGCGATCAGGTTCTCGAATATGGGGCCAAGGCCGCTCGAAGGGACCACGAAGATCTCGCGGCGCAGGTCCTGCCAGTAAATTTTCTGGCGTGTCACCAGTTCGTGATCATCCGGCAGTGTGACGTAGAGTTTTTCCGACCAAACGCTGCGCGAAGCGATCCCGTCTTCAAGCTGGCCAACCGGTGCCACTGCGACATCGATCATGTGCGACTGCAGGCCATGTGTCAGCCGTTCCAGACCCGCCTCGACGCCATCGAACTGAACGTCCGGGAATTTGGTCAAATAGTCCGAGATCGCCAGCCTGAGATTGCCCGCCATGAGTGGAGAACAATAGCCCACGGCAATCCGCCCATGCAGGCCGTAGCTCACATTGCGGGCCGTCGTCCGCAGGTTGTCGACATCGGTAACGATGCGGCGTGCCTGCTCGATGAATGGGCGACCACTCTCCGTAATCTCTGCTCCGCGCGTCGACCGCTCAAACAGTTTGACACCCAGGCGGTCTTCGAGCTGCTGCACCTTCCGGCTGAGCGTGATCTGTTTGACATTGAGCGCTGCTGCCGCCCGTGAGAAGCTCTTCGAGTCAGCAGTCGCAACTGCGTAGCGCAGCTGATGGATCTCAATCATGGGTCCTACGATTGTTCAAGTCTGCCAAACCTTGGGCCTTCAGGGAAGGCAGTCCGCGCAATCTTGCCTCGAAGCGATTTCGATCGGGCACCAGATCCTGCAGGCTATATCCATCCAAACGTTTCAGGAAATCGCCGACCGCGAGCCCTAGAGCGCCCTGCAGTCCGCACGCACCGGCAATCGGGCATTTGTTGGTCTCAGGCGTAAAACACTCGACAAAACCGGACAGCGATTCCATCGAGCGCACGACTTGCCCCACACTGATCTCGCGTTTCGGCATTGCGAGCGCCAGGCCGCCGCCGCGACCACGCTTGGCTTCGATATAGCCGCCATCCGCAAGGTGCTTTGCAACCTTCATCAAATGGTTCCGGGAAATGCCGAAGGCGTCCGCGATACGGTCGACTGAAGCAAGCTCATCGGTCGTCGCCAGGTACATCAGCACGCGCAGCGCGTAGTCAGTATGCAGGCTCAGTCTCATAAAAGTGGTATATTGGATGTTGCTTAAACCGCAACCGCATATTAGTAGTATATAAAATACCACTTTGAGTCGGGGCCTACAGAATGTCAATCAATCACGCAAAGTCCGTGCGCGCAGAGCGGCTCAGCTCGGCGGAAGCGATGGGGATCGATAGCGACTTCATCGATGGGTTGGTCGAGCGCTTCTATGGCAAGGTTCGTGATGACGAACTTCTCGGACCAATCTTTGCTGCGCGGATTGCGAACTGGCCGGATCACCTTGCACGGATGAAGGCCTTCTGGCGTTCAGTTTTGCATCAAAGCGGCGAATTTTCCGGGAACCCGATGCTCAAACACATCGCGATCCCCGGCATTGAGAGCGCGGAGTTCGAGCACTGGCTTGCGCTGTTCGATCAGACCCTGCTCGAGATCGAACGCGACGAAGCCGCCAGCAACCTCATAGGCAGCCGGGCGCGAATGATCGCCGACAGTCTGCTTACCGGCATTCGCATTCACCGAGATGGGCGGCGCGACATCAAAGCCATGAAGGGATTGACCGATGCTTGACGAAAACAGCGTTGCCGCGCTCTCAGAGGGCCCGGGCGCGGCTAAGCAACCACTGGACTGCACGAACACCTCCTCCGAGCCCTCCGGCCCGGCCCAGCCGGAACATTCCGACATGGAGTTTCCGGCATGGATCTGGGCTGTGATGTTTGCCGGATATGGGGTCTTCTTCGTGTGCATGATCCTTGCAACTGGCAATGACCTGCATGCACTCTTCGCGATCATCGTCAGCATCGGCTACACCGTCATATACTTCGCAGCCGCCAGCATTTTGGTGGGCCTCAAGCCGTCCAGGCGTAGGTCCGATTTCGCACGCGGCGTGGCACCGCTCCAGACCTACACCGGGCCAATGTCGATGAAGGCCGTGTTTGGACAGGTGCTTGTTATCCCGATATGTCTCGCGCTGTTCGGCTTTGCGGTCGTGATCATCCGCGCCATCGTATTCTGATGAAAGCAAGCCCTCTTGTCAGGTTACCGCCTGGTACGAAATGCTACCGCCATCTCGGCCCTTTCAATGAGGTATCTATTCCGCGCGGCCTACTGGCAGAGCACCGCCTTAAGCCAGATGTCTGGGCTGTCCTTGCTGTCGAGGCGGGTGCAATCATGCTTGTTTGGGACGACAAGGAGTGCGATCGCTGCAAACTTGTCGCGGGCGACGAGTTTGTCGTTCCACCGCGTGAGCAGCATCATCTGGAACTCGTAGGTCCTGTGCGGTTGTCGATAGCCTTCCACCGCGTTTGAGCGAGACTATGCTGCCACTGTCCGGAAGGTCAGAACCAACACATCGCGGTGACCTGTCGATTGCGCGTCTTGCGCCGTGATTGGCGTGACGCCATGCAGGACGCGGTTGTCTTTGATGAATACGGCATCGAGCGGCTCGACCAGAGTGAACTCAGCCGGATCAACCAAGCCATCGACGCAGATTTGCGTGGTTCCGGCCTCGACGTTCTTGCGTTCGACAAGGAAAATTCCGACCCAATCAACCCCGTCACGGTGCATGCCCTCCGGTGTCGGATGTCCGGCGGACAGGCCAGCTTCTATGCGGAACTGGTGCACCTCGATTTCGAGAGTCGTAGTACCCGTTTCGAAGACAGCAAGGCAGAGGTTGAGCAGGTCGGCAAAGACTGGATTTTCAAGCGTGGCCTGCTCCACCTGAGCAAACCAGCGCGCTATCCCGCCGTTGAGCGGATTGTGGTCCCGGCTTTGGAAATGCGCCCGAGGCGTGAGCTGGGCGAGACGGCCTTCGGAGAAGCCCAGAACGGCATATCGCCGACGCCGATAGCGTCCACCATCCGCCATATAGGTGTCAAGCTCAAGCCGATCCCAACTCGCTGCAAATCCTGACCACGCTTCTTCATTGAGCGGCCCTAACAACTGGCACGTCGTCTCGCGGGCGGCGGATGCCCAGCCGAACGATCGGACACGGACAATCAGGTCACGCAAAACGTCAGGCAAGGTTGTCGAGCTTGGCAATGGCAAAGAATCCTCGCGCTATCCGCATTCCCCACCGGGCACGCAAACTGCGGCGCCGGATTCTCCTGCGGTCGCCATGCCGACATCCTGCTGCGCAATCAGTTGAGCGATGCGGGCACCCACTGCCAGATCGGGTTCGTGACCAAACCCGCGAAAGCGGATCAGGCCAGCGCGATCAATCAGCACCAGCGAAGGCGTGCCGCGCAGACCGTATCGGGTCATGGTAATGGGCGTGCCGGACGAATCCTCATGCGAATCCACCCCGACGGGAAACCCGATCCTGTATTCCAGCAAGAAGGCTTCGAGCGAAGTTGGGGTCATCGCTGCATGATGCTCGAACACGGTGTGGAGGCCGATAACCGCGACATCGCGGCGATTGAACGTCTGCTCGATCCGCTGGAGCTGCGGGAGACCGTTGGCAACGCAGCCTGGGCACAGCATCTGGAACGTACCGAGGACGATAACGCGTCCGCGCAGATCCTCCAGGGTCAGCGGTTCACTGTTGAACCATCGGGTAGTCGTCCATGGCTGGGCCGGTTCGGTGTTCATGGGTGTCAATCCTTCCAGTAATTGTTGGCTGCGGCAATTGTGGCAAAATGCGTTGCCACGACCTGGGCAACAGCGACGAGCGCCATTGCGTCCTGCTCATATTCGTTGCGCAAGCTGGCGCGGATTTGCGCATCAGGCTGCGTCAGCTTCACCGCAAGGCGTGATAACTTGATTGCGAGGGCAAAGCCTTCGTCCGGGTTGGTGGTCAGGAGTGACGCAATGTCAGCTGGTGTTTGAATCGTGGGGCCTCCGAAATCGGGATGGGGTCGGGCATACGCGGGACCCGCCGACAGAGCCGGTATGGCTCTGGTCTCTGTCAGGGACTTCTATTGGTTTACCCTGCCGGGCAGGCTCAAATCGCCTGAGGCAACCTTGAACACATTGGCAACGCACAGCAGCGGCGAATGTGCGCTTTCGTTGACGCGCAATCCAGCCGTCACGCCATCAAACCCTGCGGTCTGAACAATCGAGATGTCACCGAACGGTACTCTCACTTCAACCGTTTCCTGAGTGAGGTTCGGTTGCCAGCCGGGACTGTCGAGCAGGATTGGGGCGCCCGGCCAGGTCATGGGAAGACGCGGACTGGTGCCTGCAGGAATGTCCTTGACCTTGAGTCCATTGGCTCCGCAGGCTTCGTCCGGCCCGAGCACCACCCAGTGCATGTGCCATTCGCCGCCATCGTTGGCCAGATCTCCATCCCTCGTCTCATCGAACAACGGTGTGTCGTCGAAATCGGGGTGGGAAGTGACGGCCAGCGCGAGAATGCCAGCGCCGTGCTCGAAGCCGACCTCGTAGGGGTCGATCGTCGTCGGCCAGACGTAGGAGAAGACACTCGATCCCTCGAACCGCCCGGTTGCGTTGGGGCGCGTAACGCCCGCTCGTCCAGAAACAGCCATGTGGAATATGGCCACATTGCCCTCCGTCCTGATCTTCGCGTGGACGATATCGAACGGTGCCTGCACGGCAGTATCCGCTGCTGGACGGATACCGCCGGTATGTTCGTGCGAGGCCGCAATTCGCTCGCTCGACGGGTCCTGGGAATGGGCGCTACCATCGTGTGCCTGCACCGCCGGTGCGCCCAAGGCCAGCGCGGCCGCGACTATGGCAGGAGCGCGCATCATTCCTCTCCCTTGACCGCCGCCATCGAGGCACCGAAGTTGATGTGGAACGCTTGGCCGTCGATGACATAGGCCGGAACCGATTGCACACCGGCAGCTTCAGCTTCGCCGACCCGGTCCGGTGCGGAATTGAAGTCGACGATTTCGACGTCGTAGCGCGCCGGATCGAGCGCCTGCCCCAATGCCTGTTCGGCAGCGACGCAGACGCCGCAACCGGCGTGATAGAAAATGGCTTTGGACTTCATGATAGGACTCCTAATATTCAAAGGCACAGAAGACGCTGTGCGCGTTACCCCGGTGCGACCCGAGGGCATCTAGGCTGAGGAGGAGGCCTCCTCGTGCTCAGGACAATTGAGGCGCAAATCAGATTGGCGAAGCGGCGCCTTGATCAATCGGCAATAATGCTCGCCTGATTCGGTCGTGCTCGTATCGGACACAAAATACCGGCAGGTCAGGCACATGCGCTGGGGCGCAATGCGTCCGGAACGTTGCAGTTGCGCGATGGTTCGCACGACTATGCTATGCAGGCTTTCGGCATTGCCGTCGCTCAGCAGACTGACAATGTCTTCAAAGCCGTCCGGAAGCTGGCCAAGCAGGGCGCGGCCCTCCAGAGACAAGGACACCCGGATTGCCCGGCCATGATCAGGGTCAGGCCTGCGTTCCACAAGGTGTTTGCTGGCGAGAGCCGAGACAGCATCGCTGGCAGTTGACGAGCGCACACTGAGCTGTGCGGCAAGGTCCTTCAGGCGCAAGCCCTCCGGACGGTCGGCCAGCAACCTTAGCGCATCCCCTTGGGTGGGAGTCAGTCCAGCGCCTTCGCCGGTCTGCCAGTCCTTCTGGCGAGCCAAGGCGGCCAGACGGCTGAGGCCATAGATGAGCTGGTCACGAATCATGTTAGGAGTCCTAATCAAATGGATTTCTGTGTCAAGGTTGTTGTTAAATGCGTGCGGAAGCTTCCGATGCAGGCGCATCGCAATCTTCAGGTTCGTGCTGTTGCGCCAGGAAGCGCAGGGCTGCTCTGCGGCGCGATGTACGGTCGAACGCATAGATTGTCTGCTTGAACGCGACCCCATTGAGCAGGGCTTCGATGTAGCTTGAGACCGTGTCGGCAGCCATGATCAGTGCGCTGTCCATCGTGTGGATGTATTTGCTGGTCATCGTCCCTTTGGAATGGCCGAGAAGGGCAGCGATGGTCACTTCAGTGAAACCGAGATCGTTCGCGATGCTGGCGAAACTGTGCCGCAGCACATGGGCCGTGATCCCCTCCAGCGCCGTGCCTTTGACGAGCTTGTTCCAGTGCTTCGGGAAACTGCCGAAGGGGCGGTCCTTCTGGCGCTCGCCGGGGAAGACATGGAGGCCGGGCTCGTCGGGGCGGATTGCTTCCAGAAAATCCACCACTGGCAGGCCAATCGGCCGGATGGACTCGCCGGTCTTGGTATCCGTGAAGCGGAAGGCGCTTCCCTCAGTGTCAGCCTCGGCCCATCTGAGGCCGATGATCTCCCCACGGCGACAGCCGGTCAATGCGATCTGACGGATGATCCTCATGGCCGTGAGGAGTGCGCTGTCCAGTTCCGCCTCTGCTTTGGCTTCGGCATCGCGCAGAAGTTGGCCAAGCACACGATACTCGTTCTCTGAGAGCCTGCGGCGGCGCGTATGATCCTTGGGCCGCTTGATGCCATGCGCCGGGTTCTTCTCGATGATGCCGAGATTGACGGCATAGGTCAGAATGCCACTCAGCAAGCCAATGGTCCTCGCCGCCGTACCGACGCCTCCTGTGACGATAGAGCGGCCACGAAGGTTCTCGGTTTTGACGTTGACCTTCGTCCGGCCGGCCATGATGTCCATCATGATCTTGATGATCTCGGGCTGGGTCAGATCCTTCACCCGGCGGGTACCGACCAAAGGGATGATATGGCGGTTGATCCGGCCCGTGTCGGTGATCTTGGTCGAGGGCCGCTTGGGCCGATTGCCCTTGCCCAGGATCAGGCCATTGCCGAGATCCTCGAGATAGCGCTCGCACAATTGCTTCATCGTGATCGCCTTGTGATCTAGTTCGCGCTCCTCGGCCGGGTTCTCGCCCTTGGCCACCCGGGCGAGTTGGATCAGCGCTTCCTTGCGCGCGGTCTCGGGCGTCCAGACACCGTGCGGACCAATTGTGTAGCGACGGGACCGGCCCAGCGCGCGATACTGCAGGACGTAGCTGCGCTTGCCGGTCGTGAAGACCCGCAGTCCGAAACCAGCAAGGTCGTCGTCCCAGATGACATAGTCCTTGCTCATCGCCTCGGCTGCATCCACGATCCGTTTGCTGAGTTTCGGCACTGCACTTCTCCGGCTCATTTCACCCGATTTCGCGTAAGCACCACGTAAGCAGTTGGGAGCGAAACGAAGCGAAGTTTGGGTTAGGCCAGCGAAGCTAGTGTCGCAATTTAGATGATTGAAAACAGTGTGTTAGAGTGGAATAAGCGGCTCTGGCGCACCCTGGCGTAGGGGGGTCCTTACCGGCTCCGAAGGCGAAGGCCACTGGTTCGAATCCAGTCGGGTGCGCCAGCTTCCTCAATAGTTTCCCGAAAATCGTCGTGTTTTGAGGGGAAAGATTTCC